>NZ_POPB01000318.1 GCF_002964045.1 Streptococcus suis
CAAGAAGGCCTTTTTATTTTGTCCAGATGAGGTGGTTTAAGCACCAAAACAGCTATTTTTCCCTAAAAACAGTAAAAAAGACAAACACCAAAACGATGTTTGTCTGCAATCTGGAATACAGCCAAATGGCTGTATTTTTTCTATAATTTTGACCAATACTTGACATTTTTTTAACATTGGTATATACTACAATTAGTATATGGTTATAACCAGTTCGGCAAAATGTTATATAAACTAAGGAGATAGGTTATGTCTAAGTATGTATATGCTAAATCAATTATTTTAAAGGATACAGAGGTAGAGGAAGCCTATCTGGAAATAAAAGATGATGGCTCGTTCGGTCAAATTCTGACGGAAAAGCCAGAGGGGGATATTATCGATTATTCCAACTATCATCTGGCACCAGGTTTGGTGGATACCCATATTCATGGCTATGCGTCTCACGATGTAATGGACAATGATTTCGAAGGAATCAAGGTGATTTCAGAAAGACTATTGTCTTGTGGGGTGACCTCTTGGCTTCCAACAACTCTGACAGATTCCACAGAAAATTTAGATGCAGTCTGCGAAACGATTGGAACCTATGCAGGTCAGGAAACAGGTGCTAAGATCCAGGGAATTTTCTTAGAAGGTCCCTTCTTTACAGAAAAATACAAGGGAGCCCAAAATCCCAAGTATATGAGCGATCCATCTATTGAGAAATTGGACAAATGGCACCAGCTCTCCAAGGGCCTGGTTAATAAAATTGCCATTGCGCCAGAAAGAGAAGGCGTGACAGAATTTATCGAATTTGCCAACAGCAAGGCCATTCATACAGCTCTGGCTCATAGTGATGCGACCTATGCGCAAGCAGAAGCGGCTGTAAAAGCTGGTGCAAATATTTTTGTACATGTTTACAATGGTATGAGTGGGTTACATCATCGTGAGCCAGGAATGGTTGGAGCAGCCCTGAACTTAAAAAATGTTTATGCAGAAATGATTTGTGATGGTCACCATGTTCATCCAGCGGCGGCAGAAGTCGTTATTAAAGCGCGTGGCGCAGAAGAAACAGTATTAATTACAGACTGTATGCGAGCTGGAGGAATGGGTGAAGGTGATTCTCGACTTGGAGAATTTGAAGTCGTTGTAAAAGACGGCACAGCCCGCCTGAAAGATAGCGGTAGTCTGGCAGGCTCCATTCTGGAGTTAATCCAAGCAGTTCAGCATGTGGTTGAATGGGGTTTGGTTTCTCTGCCTGATGCGCTTCGAATGGCATCATTGGCACCAGCTCGTTCTGTTAACATTGACCATGTTTGTGGTCAGATTGCAGAAGGACGGGCAGCAGACTTTATCATTGTAGATGATGCGGGACGTTTGAAAGCTACCTACTTAGACGGTGTGAAACGATTTGAAAATTAGTTAAAGGCTTCAAAACTGCTAGTTGTACATCAACAGCAACTTAATTGGTAATACTATTTTCCAGGAGGAATCTAATGACAAAATTACAACTTTCTCAGGCTAAATTTGACCACATGACCCGCTTGTCAAACAGCGACCAGGTGATTGCGGCCTTGGCTATTGACCAACGTGGTGCATTGAAACGCCTCTTGGCTGCGGCAGCAGGTGGTGGCGAATTTGGAGATGATATCTTGATTGATTTCAAAAAAGTCATTTCAAGCGATTTGACCCCTTATGCAAGCTCCATTCTTTTGGATGCTGAATATGGTGTTCCAGCATCAGAATTGCGCCATGCAGATTGCGGTTTCATTGCAGCTTATGAAAAAACAGGTTACGATGCTTCCACACCAGGTCGTTTGCCAGACCTTTTGCCAAACTGGTCAGCAAAACGCATCAAAGAATTGGGAGCAGATGCCGTAAAAATCTTGCTTTACTATGATGTAGATGACAAGCCAGAAATCAATGATATTAAGCATGCCTGGGTAGAACGTATTGGTAGCGAGTGTATCGCAGAAGATATTCCTTACTTCGTTGAAATCTTGACTTACGATGCTAGCGACATGGATGTGACTTCTCGTGAATACGCAGCCCTCAAGCCACACAAGGTCAACGGTGCCATGCGTGAATTCAGTAAGCCACGCTACAATGCAGATGTGCTTAAGGTAGAAGTACCGGTTAACATGAACTTTGTAGAAGGCTACACAGATGAAGAGCCAGTCTATACAGTTGAGGAAGCCAAGGCCTTCTTCAAGGAGCAGACAGACAGTACCCACTTGCCATTCATCTATTTGAGTGCGGGTGTATCTGCCAAACTCTTCCAAGAAACCCTTGTCTTTGCTAAAGAAGCAGGTTCAAGCTTTAACGGTGTTCTTTGTGGACGTGCTACTTGGAAGGATGCAGTAGCTATCTTTGCAAGCGAGGGTGAAGAAGCAGCTAAAGCTTGGTTGGCAGACCAAGGTCGTCGCAACGTAGAAGAACTCAACGAAGTTCTAGCGACAACTGCTTGTCCTTGGACAGAAAAAGTAGAAGTTAAGTAACGAACAACAGGAGTTGGCAACTGTACAATTCCTGTTTTTTTGGCTCTTTGTCAACTGTAGTGGGTAGATGAAAAGCTAACACCTAGAGAGGACGAAATTCGTTCTCTCTTTTTCAATATTCAAAGCGATGTAAATCTTAGTTTTAAAGTTCTTA
>NZ_POPB01000319.1 GCF_002964045.1 Streptococcus suis
CTATCTCAATATTTTCAAGCTGATTTTCTAGAAGTAGAAGTGCAAATTTGAGAAGAAGTAGGAGTAAAATCAGGATGATGAGATTGATATTCAAATTGTAAGTCTTTTGGAAAAAACTCTTTTTCATGTTCATAGGATACCTTTCTTAGTATAGTAAGTTGGGCAAAGTAAAGGAAGTACGTGATTGGAATGTTCATTATCAATAACTTGTACTAGACCTGTTCCGTTTCCAATAGGGATAACAATACCTTCTGGGTCAGTGTCAG
>NZ_POPB01000032.1 GCF_002964045.1 Streptococcus suis
AAACTACGCGGCAGGAAAAGACTTCCACGACCTACCAGATGGTTTATTTGGTCAGCGGCATTATTAATCAGACGGGAGAGATGAAAAATGGGAAAAAAGAAAGTAAATCGTAAAAAAGTTTTGAAAAAACAATTAGCAGACTTGAAACGTGCAGGTCGTGTAGGTCTTGAAAGAGCTGCAGAGGTAGTAGAGACAGTTGCTCATAAGGCTGAGGCTGCAGTAGAGCATGCTGCGGAGCAAGTGAAAGAAGTTGTAGCAGAGGTGACTTC
>NZ_POPB01000320.1 GCF_002964045.1 Streptococcus suis
AAAGAAGTCCGGATACATTATTTTTAAGTGGCATAGTTTTAATGTGCTTTGGATACTTAAATTTTATGATAAAAACAACTTGGATTGATACTAGTGGTGATTTTTGGAATACACTCACACTTTATATATATCAATTATTCTGGAGACCTGTAGAAACCTTAAGTTTTTTAATAGGAGCTATATTATTTTGCAAAAGTTTTAAAAAATAATATGGAATTTCTGTTAATTTAGAGGGTTCTCATAACGTACCTCCATATACTTATGGACATATTAT
>NZ_POPB01000321.1 GCF_002964045.1 Streptococcus suis
AAATCCCCCAAGATTGAACGATTCCAATCCGTCCTGGTGCACCTACGATAAAGGAAGTGTCCGCATCGGTCACGCCATATTTTTCGAGAATATCCTGTGTCAAAACGACACGTGCCGCACCATGTCCATCCACTTCCAAGTTGTCGTAGACGTAGCCTGTCAACTTGGCAATCTTGAAATCAATGGTGTCCATCTGACGAGATATCCTTGCAAAGTCAAAATCTTCTTGGCGGAGACGAGCGACAATCTCAAAGGTGCGCGAGCTGGTTGCTGGATAGAGAAAGCGGCCTGTATCGCCCACAATTCCTGCATAGAGTAGACGTGCAATCTCTCCATCTAGTTCCAGTTGGCTCTGGATGGCCAGTTCCGTAATCATTTCACTGCATGAGCTGGCTTCCGTATTGACCCAGAGTAGG
>NZ_POPB01000322.1 GCF_002964045.1 Streptococcus suis
GCTAGGACTGTCGTAATCTAGCTTTGCCCTGATTTCTAGATGGGTTTGATGTTTCAAAACGAAGAGAATTTTAATGTTTTTATCTTTGATTCCGATTAGTTCTGTGGTATGATAAAGCTGTTCCATATGAACCCTTTCTAATGAGTTGTTTAGTCGCTTTTCATTATAGGTCATATGGGACTTTTTTTCTACACTCAAAAAGGCTCCATAATCTCCACGGTGGATTTACCCACTACAGAAATTATAGAGCCACTTTAGTGTACTCTTTTTTTCAACAATTTCAATCCTAAAACTCACTATTATCAACATTTTTAGTCAAAAACAGAACTTAGTCTGAGACTAAATTCTGTTGATTTTATGCAGTTTTCTCAAAGTAACTTCTGGAAGGACGGGAACTAGAACTTACTTTGAGAATTTACCATTTCTTTGTCTCAGTCTAATTTCCAGCTTTGGTATTAGACTAGAACTTACTTTGAGAATTTTAGTCTCCGTTCAAAAAAATAAAATTAAATCATTTCTGTTGAAAATATTAAATCTATAGGTTATAATAATAATGCTAGAAATTGATTTTAGTACTTTTGGAAACATGGAAGTTTGGTGTAAATCCAACGCGGTCCCGCCACTGTGATAAGCTTTGCTTTAAGTCAGGTCTTTGGTTTCAAATTTTAGTAGATTACATGCCTCGATGTAAGGTGTGTTGTCAGTTTGGATAAGGCATTTCGAATACTTTTCCATTATTGGCTCTACATGTAAGTACCTTTCATTTTCTAAAGATAAGGAGACTTATCTTACTGCAATGGAGCAGGGCCGATAATCGGGAAAGCTACCGTTAACCAATGATGCTTAACAATCCATACACTGTTGTATAATCGCTTTCTTAACGTGACCATCAAGCCATCTTTGATAGACTTATTAAGGTGGCTTTTCTCATACAGTCTGAAAAACTCGACACAGTAAATTGTGTCGAGTTTAATCATTTTTCAAGTTGTAAAAGGAAACATTCAATAGCTAGAACCTGAATACATCGCCAGTGCTATTCACCGACTAATGACAAATCAATATTCAATCAGGACAACATGCAAAATACATCAGTAATTGGTATTCAACATTGATTGAATTCGAGTATCCAGTGTTCTTGTTGACAAAGTTCTACCTACCAAAGCAGCACGAAGTCTATCATTTGCAGTATTAATTGCTACCTGACTCTGTCCTTGCAATGCAGTACGAGCTGCTGCTAGTTCCGTTTGGATAGTGCGGCGTTGGGCAGCGGTATAACGACTCGTTACAATGCTATGAGCTTGGTCAATCGCATTTAATAGATAACCTGTTGTTAAACTTACGACAGTATTTGAAGGAATGACCTTCAATTCTGCTACCGCTACAATTTTATTGACCATACTTGGACGCCAGTGATGTGTTTCCAGAGCAGTTAAGCGGAAATACTTGGCTTGTACAGCTGCAAATCTAATCGAACTTGTTGCAGTTGTTGTTTGGAAGCTAATCGTATTATCAGTATTGCCATTTGTAATCGTAACACGTTTCCATGTTTTTCCGTCTAGACTGTATTCCAAATAGGCTTTCTTGATATTGCCTACCGCATTTGCTGCATCTTGACGTGGTGTGTACTGAACTTCTGCAATGGACTGAGCTGTCTGCAATCCAATAACAACCTGTTGCTTGGTCTGACTGTTATCTTGAGTTGGAGAACTTACCCAATAGGTGTTTTTGTTTCCGTCTGAAAGGAGGGAAGCACGTCTTTCTCCACCATCATTACTATCAAATGACGTTGCGGATGTAAGGCTGGTATCTAAAGCAGCACCTTTTTTACCTGGATTTAATTGCTGGTATAATTCCAAGGCGGTTTCAAAATCCCGTGCCTTATTTTCAAGAATAAATCGACTAAAGGTTCCAGCAAAATTTGTACCTGCTAGTTTGAGTGTCGAACGGCTGAGCTGTTGATTTAACTTAGAAGAATTGTAGTGACTATTATGCAATTCTCCGTTGATGTACAAGCGTAAGCTACCGTTAGCAACACGAACAGCTGTAATGGTTACTTCTTCTCCAACTGCAATCAATTTATCAGCTTGACCACGGTCTGCTGTACTCAGTTGTGTAAATGGAGCTGAGGTAACTTTCTCACCCTTGACTTCAAAGACAGCTCGACCAGCCTCATCAACAGATAATTTCCATTGATTCGATTGCTCTGCGAGTATTTGACCAAGTCTATTTAATTTGGCCTTGACTGTCACTGAGAAAACTCCTCGTCCTTCTACACCGTCATTATCCAAACTATAATTATGAGAAAGACGACTGATATCTTGAACGACTCCATTACTGAAGGTCGTAAAGCTCACTTTTCCGTTCGATAGGTTTGCAAGCCCAGCATTGTCTTTGACATTTGAATAGCTCACCGATACTTTTTCTCGGTCTGTCAAATTTTTACCTAGTTGCAAGGTTACAGTTCTAAGGTTCTCATTTAATTTGACTGATTTTACTGTATGTCCAGCAACTGTGAAACTTGCCTTATCAATCACCACACGCTCATCAAATTCAAGTGTAATGGTATTATCAGTAATTGCTTTAGCTTCGAAAACTTGGGCAGGTCGTTTATCCTGACTCGTCGAATATTGGAAGATAACCGTTTCATAAGGTTTCAGAGTGATTCGGAGAACATCGCCATAATTTGTTACTGAACTTGTATCATGTCGTTTGTCACCTAAAACTGTCACTCTGTGCAAACCTGTTGTTCCTTCTCGCATTCCGACAATTCGGTCTAGGCGCAATTCATAGCTCTGTTCTTTATCTATTGGGTTGCGGACAGATACAATTCCATTATTCGCATCCCAAGCAGAGTAACCATAGACTTCTCCCTCGCGAGGTTGACCACCATGGTAAACTGCATTTCGAAGTGTTTCAAAATTAGACTCTATCCATTTGACAGCTTCACCATTGACCTGCCACTTGGCGTCGTCCAACATACTTGGACTATAGTAAAATTCCCAGAATCCTGTACCACGAGTGCCCAGCATGTAGAGATAGGTTCGGAAGTCTTCGGTAGAGAAATTGATTTGACCACGTGCTGGTCCAAGCGGTGTCATCTTCTTACTTGTATGGGCTGTTGCTCCATAAACTGGATCATGGTTATAAATATTTGAAAATGGGATCTGCCACTTACGATCACGGACTAACTTTTCATAAGAATCATCCCGATAAGTCAGTGCCTCATTGACATCGTTACCAAAATCAAGGGTATCATACGGAGCCTTCTTGACCCCATCCTGATAATCTACATCGGCAGTATTTTGCATCCAAATCGAATTGACCCATTGCAAGAACCATGGTGACGGTGGAATGTAGGATGTCAGATTGATCCACATCTGATCAGCACTTGGAGCATTGTCACGAATAATATGATACAATTCAATCCAACGCTCATGAGCTTCTGTCATGGAATACATATTTTTGTATCCACCACCGATGTAATTGCCAGCAGTATCTGTTGTCTGTTGCGGATAGCGGAGCATCCCGTCCAATTTCCAATAGTTAATATCAAATTCCTGGCCATAATTTGCAAACAATTCTTTCAAACCATCGACATATCGTTTATCTCCGATGTAGACATCGCCTGCTGGTGTTTTTGAACCGAGATTATTTTCTGCTAGGTAATTGGCCATGGTTCCTTCTGTTCCATAACCACCACGTGGTCCCATCCAGAGTCCAAAATCCGAACCAAAACGTTTGACCTGTTTACTTGAATCATAGAGTTTGTTAGGGAACTTGCTATTAAAATCCCACAAGGAACGAACATTTTGCCAACCATCATCGACAACAAATGAATCAAGAGGGGAAATTCCGCCGTTCGTAAAGCCACGGTCAATTTCGTTGAAACTTGATTGAATATTTTCTGCGGTAATATTCTTCATCAAGTCATACCATGAATTATACTGCTTACGGAAATAAGTCTTTGTACCAATTTTAGCGATGTAATCGTAGAAGTCTTGTTGCAAGACACTATAGTCATTGGAACGAGCAACACCCACAACTGTATTCCATGTCCGGTAATTGCCATTTTCATCCAAATCTAGTTCCGCCAAGGTTTTTCCTGAATAATAGCGTGACAACAACTGCTTGTTGGTACTTTCAACCGTATTCCAAGAAATCGGGAATTCCGAACCTGTGTAGAAACTCCCTAAATATACCGGCTGACCTAGGCCAGCATGGAAGCCATCAAAATTTGCCATTTCAGCAATTGGTGCCTGTTTTGAAAATTCTTCATACTTTTGATTTTCAACTAACTGGAATCGTTGAAGGTCAATTGTATCAATGGTTAAGGTAGAACGGTACTGTTCTGGAACAGAAATGGAGATATGTGACTGGCTAAATTTAGCTTCTTTTTTTAGATTCATCACATACTGAACAATTACAGGTACATTTTTATAGGTAAATGGTTTAAAGGTATAAGTTATAGTCTCTTCCTGGGCAGTTTTAACTCTTACTACACCATCTTCAGCCAAGGTCAATTTATCAAGTGAGATTTGGGTACGAGCTTGGTAGGCATCCAATTCTTTCTGGTAGGCCTTTTGACGGGCTTCCTGACGTGCTCGAACTTGAGCAACGGTAGAGCTTGATATATCTAATTCAGCAATGGCAGCATAGGGTTGACCATTTTGAGAACTAATTGCTTCAAAACGAATGGCTTGGACATTCTTTTTGGTTTGTCCAAAGTCAATGTATTGGGCCTGTTTAGGATTTGAGGTGATTGTTCCTTCCTTGAATAGAGTAAAGTCACTCTGCCCCTTTTCCTTAATATAGAGTTTATAGTCCTTAATCAGACCATTCACATTTTCTGGACCGTCTTGACGAGGTAAATAAATCAACGTGCGAATATCTTTGGCAGTTGGGAAAGTAATATCAACATAGGCTGGCAGGGTTTTATGAGGGCCGGTACCTGCATTGTGGTAATTACTGTGCCAAATTGTATTCTGATCTCCATCAAGAACGAGCTGAACATTCCCTTCTCGCTTGCTAGCATTCGCTTGACTATTAGTGGAAACAAGCCATTGGCTACGGTCTTTTGATTCTGGCTCATATAAGGGTTGACTCGGAACTGGCGTCGTATCCGTCGCATCTGGTTTAAACTGGATGACAAACTCTTTTGACCCCTCTAAAAATTCAACAGTTTCCTTGTTATTTCCTGGTAGTTTGTTGACAATATTAACCGTGCGAAGTTTGCCATCTCTGACAATCATGTTACGACTCATATAGTCATTTTCAAGGACAATATCCTGATTTTCAACAGTAGGATTGCTATTGATTTTTCGACCAGTAATTGAGACCTCTGCTACTGCAACGAGTGTATTATGTTTCGCTGCAGATTGCCAGTGGTAAGTATCAAGTGCAGCAATACGGAAAAATTGTGCCTCAACTGGACTAAACTGCACAATCTTTGTTTGCTTGCTAGTATCAAATACAAACACATTGTCTGTACTTCCAACAATGTTCACACGTTGCCAAGTATTCTGATCCGTTTTGTACTCGATATAACCTCGCTTGATATCGCCAGTCGCATATTGATTGCTTTCACCATCCTGACGAGGTGTAATATCGATTGAGTTGACCTTTGCCTTCTCTGTCAGTCCTACAGTTAGGTACTGGGTAGCGTTCTTGTTCCAATCGCTTTCAGCATTATTACTTTGCCACAGAGTATTTGGATTTCCATCGGTAGCATAGCTGACTTTGCGACCACCGCCATCTTTAGCATCCCAGCTAGTAGCTGTTGTATAGCGTGGGTCAATGGTGACCAAGGAATCAGCTGAAACTCTTTTAACTCCTATCGGCTTAAATTCCGCAGCAGCAACCACTTGATTGAGCTTTGAAGGATTCCAATGGTAGGTCTCTAAACCAAGTAATTTAAAATAGCGGGCAGTCACTGGTTCGATTTCAATGGCCTTAGTGACACGATTAGCATTTAAATGGAAGCTATTATCATTACTTCCCACTAAACCTTCACTATTTCCAGTTTCTGGATCAATGATTGCTGTCGGAATGGCTTCCTGCCAATTTTTCCCATCAATACTATGGAAAATTTTCCCGACCTTGATATTCCCAACAGCTCTAGCCGTTTCTTGTCTAGGGGTGTAGAGAACTTGGCTAACCTCTGCTGTTTCTGTCAAACGCACAGTTACAGTTTGAGGATTGCTGGTTGAATTTGGACTTGATGGATTTGATGCCCAATGAGTAGTAGACTTGTTATCAATAACATGGATCTTATCACCTTCAGGATCATTCGAAGTTACTTCTACATAAGTTGGGTCAACAGGAATTTCTACCTCAACAAGAGCTTCCGCTACACTTACAGGAGCTTCCGCTACACTTCTTGATTGGTAAACAGGAGAAGTTTCAGTAGCGACAGGAGCTTCTAATTCAGCTGAGCTTGTTGTCGCCTGCGTATTCACATCTGATGGCAGGTTTTGTGCAGCAACTTCTTGTTCAGCTGGATTCAAGTCGGACACTGGAACGGTTTCTGTCCCAGCCTGAGTCGATGAAACAACAACCTCTTCTGTGCTTGCTGCTGGAGTAACACTGGTCTCTGTTACTGCTTGAGTAGCTTCTGTTTGGCTTGTAGCCACTGTTGTCGAAATCGTTTCCGTTCCTGACGGTGTCGAAATTGTATCAGCTGCCACCTTTGGTGCTGAAGATAAGCCCGCAAGCAGGACACCAATCGCTACCGAACCAATTCCCAGACTCGTTTTACGAATCGAATATTGATAATTGCGATTTAATCGCTTCATTTTCATTCTCCTATTTCATGTATGTCAAACACTTTTTTCAAAAAATAATATGTATATACACTAAAATACTTTTAAAATCTTTTGGTCAAAATGTATTTTGTGAGCTTTTATAGTATAGAGTAAACTCCTTAATAAATCAAGTAAACTCTCCTTTATATAAGATATAACAATACTTTGTTTTTAAGTGTTAATAATAAAAAAACGAATGATTTCGAAGCGTATTTAAAAACTTCCAATCAATCGTTTGTAAAATATGACACAAGTGTTCAATTAAGTTATTTACCAGAAAAACATTATTCATCCAGTTGATGATAAAACTCAGAAAACTCATTTCCATTTTATTGCCAGAGTCTGAAAGTTTACTTTTCAAGGTCTTTCTTTTTCTTAATAAGACTCCCCATTTTAATAGCATGATCATTATAGTAACGATAGTGTCGACCTGAACCATCACCGATATAGCTGATCGGTGAAAAATCACTGCCCTTAAAATCACCATGCTCATCAAGCAAGTCTTCTTCTACCACTCTGCGCGTTACTTTTCCGATAATATTGGTCAACTTACCACATTCCACAAGTTCAACAACTTCGCACTCAATAGAAATGGGGCATTCATTGACCAAAGGAGCATCAACCGTTTCACCAACTGTATAGGTCAAACCAGTCAAGGCAAATTTATCTTTACGGCTATTAAAACCAGCTATTTCTACTTCTTCCAGCAAATGTTCTCTTGGAATATTGACAGTGAAGTGACCATGTTTGCTGATTTCTGTCACAGCATTTCCCTTTGTCCTCACGCCAATCACCATCATGCTCCCAAGGGAATAGACGGAACTTGAGGTCGTTATATTGTATCCATGAACATCATCCTTGTAACCCAAAAAGAATACCGGAAAGCCAAAATATAACTTACGTGTCTCAAATGTTTTTTTCACCTTTAACTCCTTTAGGTAGTTTTTTGAACATCATTAATTTCCCTCTAAATAATCCCGTAAGGAATTGACAAATGCTGTCGGTAGTTTCAGTTCTTCTTGCAGGTCATCTCGATAGCGGGTAATGATGTCAGACTCTCGTCCCTGAGAAACCTTGATTGGCCAGTCGGGATCTAGGAGCATGGCCTTACCAACAGAGAAGAGTGGGATGTCTTCTGCTAGAATCTCTTCTACATCTTGACGGGTCTGAATCCCACCAACTGCAATCAGGGGCACTCGTCCATTGATTTTTTTTATGACGGAGTGAATGATAGGCTCTAATGCATCAGGATTTCGCAGGGAAGGTCGGAAAACATGACTTAAGGAGAGATGAAGATAGTCTACCCCCATTGCTATCAACTGCTCTATCAGCTGCAAACTATCCCATAATTCAATACCTGGATCTTCAATCTCTTCTGGGGAGAAACGGTAGCCAACCATAAACGGTCTATCTGCTTCTTCCTTGACTAGTTTTTTGATCTGCTTAACCAAGGTCTTGGCAAACCGCATACGGTTATTCAAACTACCTCCCCACTTATCTTGTCGTCGATTGGAATGGGGAGAAAGGAATTGCTGGATTAAGTAAGTATTGGCCCCATGTAACTCCACTCCATCAAAACCTGCTTTGATGGCTCTTCTGGTTGCATCAAGAAAGGCCTGTAATATCTCATCTACTTCCAAATGCTTAAGAGAACGAGGTTCTACCACATGACCATGGGAACCAATAATAGCACTAGGGGCTACTGGTTTTCCTTCAATTAGAACTGGGGGAACCATGCGGCCTCCATGATAGATTTGTAAGACTGCTAAAGCTCCTTGGTCCTTGATGGCTTGGGCCAGGCGAGCCAGACCTTCAATCTTGTCATCTTCTGCGACGCTGAAACTATCTCTGAATGCCTGCCCTTGCGTATGCACATAAGCACTGCCTGTAATGACCATGCCCACTTGGCCAGCACGACGAGTGTAAAAGTCAATATCATCTTGCGATACATAGCCTCCCGGCTGACAGACACTTAGGGTCATGGGAGCCAACACCACTCGATTTCTAGTGTACAGCTGATCCGTCAGCTGTACAGAATCATGAATTGTTTTTATCATCTACAACCTCTTTTCCTAAAAGATATGCAGTAACATTTGTTCCTTCTTTTTCTACCACTGTCACAGTTCCTTGGGGGAAATCAATATCCCAAAATAGGGCCGATGGATCTACTAAACGCTGGTAAATCAGCCTTAGGACACCTAAGTGAGCAACAAGGGCCAGTGACTGACCTGGATGTTCATTGACCAATCTGTCCGTTTCAGTCCAAACCCGGTCTTGAAAGTCTCCAAAGGCTTCCGCTTCTGGTGGTCTGTAGGTAAATGGTGCTGCCAACCAGGCCTCCCATTCCAACGGAAATTGTTCCTGAATCTGATCGGCAGTCAGGCCTTCCCACAGTCCAAAACCTTTTTCATCCATGTTCTTTAAGGGGATTGGATGATGTATAGGAAAGACAAGCTGGGCTGTTTCCTGGCTGCGTCTTAAAGAGCTAACATAGACCTTGTCAATCGGAATAGTTTGCATCAGAGTGTGCAAGGACTGAGCCTGATCTTTCCCTGTTTGATTGATGGAAACATCCAAGCTTCCGTAAAAACATCGTTTTTTGTTCAAATCGGTTTCACCGTGACGCATGAGATAGATTTTCATATGATTAACCCAATAATAAATAGGAGTTGAGCCACTTCGACAAAGGCTCCCAAGGTGTCACCTGTATGGCCGTCAATTTTGTGGTAGACAAACCGGCGATAGATCTGTGAACCAAGCAAGACAAGGCCGTAGGCAAGCAAGCCTTTGTAGCCAAAGACATACATTAGACTGGCTAGTGGCAAGAGTTGAGCTAGAACGATTTGGCCACCTGTCGTCCCTGAGAAAAAGTTACCTGTTCCACCTTCAGCCCGTGCATAGCGCATACGATAGAGCTGCAGGGCTAGTCCAGCCTTTCCAATCATGGACAGGGCCGCTACTATAAACCAACCTGGCTCAGGAAGATAGGGATAGACCACCAACATCAAAGCATAGTAGAGAATCAAGGCCAGGACACCATTGCTACCGATTCTGCTGTCCTTCATGATTTCCAACATTCTCTCCTTTTTCCTGGATGAAAAGAGTCCGTCTGCAGTATCTGCCAAGCCGTCTAGGTGAAACCCTCCTGTCAGCAAGACATCAAAGAGAAAACTAAGGCACCAAGCAACAATGCCTGGCAAGACCAATTGAGCTAGGTAGTAAAACAGGCCTGTAATACTCCCTAGTAAAAGTCCAAATAGGGTCAGATAGGGAACTCCTTTTTGGATATGAGCGATATCCACTTCCTTGTTGATGGGAATTCGGCTAAAAAATTGTGTGTAAATAATCAGTGCATGTATCATTTTAAGCGTTGAGCAAGGCCACAAATCACCAGATAGACCTCACTCGCCTCCTTCGCTAAGAACTGATTCACCTGTCCAAGCAGATCTCTAAAATACCGTCCCAACTTAGTATCTGGAACGATGCCCAGTCCAATTTCGTTGGTGACAATGTAGAGCTGGCTCTCCCTTGTCCCATGAGCAAGTAGGATATCCTGCCATTGATCCTGAATCTGTCGACTGATAAAGGCCTGTTCTTCCTTGCTGAGAAAGTTACCATCCTCTAGAGCTATTTTCTCAGGGAAATAGGTTTCAACCAGCTGAAAGAGGAGATTGGTCGTCAGCATGGTAGCACAGTCCAGCAAGTAGTAGTCGTAGGTTTGGTCTTTCAACCAGGATCCAAGATCTGCAAACTGCTCATGGGTTGTCCAGGAGGCTGGACGGCGTTCTTGGTGAAGCCGAACCCGCTCCTGCCATTCACTGTCGGTGCCTGAACTCATTCCTGTCGCTATATAACATACTCGCTCTTTCTCCCAGATTTGCTCTTCTGTGAACTGCGATTTGCCACTTCGAGCTCCTCCAGTTACCAAGACAATTTTACCCATATATTTCTCCAAAAACAGTATCAAAGGCCTGCAAGGTCTGCTCAATATCTTCCTTGGTATGAGCTGCGGACATGAAATTTGATTCATACTGGGAAGGTGCTAGGTAAATCCCTTGTTTGAGTAAACCTGCATGGACACGGGCAAAGATTTCTTGGTCGCTGGCTTTAGAATCTTCAAAATTCCGAACAGGTCGCTCGTTAAAGAAAAATCCAAACATGGTACCAACCTGTACAACCTGAAGGGGAATCTGATACTTGACAGCCAGTTCTTTCAAACCTTGGCAAAGCTGATTGGTTCGTGCCTCCATGTCCTTGAAGATTTCCGGTGTCAAGGACACCAAGGTTTCATATCCAGCTGTCATAGCAATCGGATTTCCTGACAAGGTACCTGCCTGGTAAACCGCCCCCATTGGAGCGATATAGTCCATGTACTTCTTCTTACCTCCAAAGAGGGCCATTGGGAAGCCTCCCCCAACAACCTTACCAAAGCACAACAGGTCAGGCTCCACACCGTACAAGCCCGTAGCTCCAGTGTAGCTGGCCCTAAATCCTGTCATCACCTCATCGATAATAAACAAGGCACCATATTGACTTGTGAGGTCACGAATAGCTTGGATAAAGTCCTGCTCTGCTGGAATCAGGCCCATATTTCCTGCCACAGCTTCGATAATAACGCAGGCAATTTCTGAGCCCATCTCTTCAAAACAGGCCTGAAGGCTGGCCTTATCATTATAAGGAAGAGTAAGAGTATCCTGAGCAGTTGCTTCTGTCACTCCAGGAGAATTTGGTAAGCCAAAGGTGGCAACCCCAGATCCTGCTTGTACGAGGAAGGAATCACTGTGTCCATGGTAACAGCCAACAAACTTGACGATTTTATCCCTCTGGGTCACTCCACGGGCCAAGCGAATAGCACTCATGGTAGCTTCCGTCCCCGAACTGACCATTCTCAGCCGTTCCAGATAGGGAATTCGCTCCTGTAGGTGTTGGCCCAAGCGGGTTTCCAAGGGACTTGGTGCTCCGAAACTAGTACCGCATTCCACGGCTGATTTGACCGCTTCAATGACCCGATCTTCTGCATGACCTAAAATCATTGGTCCCCAGGATAGAACGTAGTCTATGTAGCGATTTCCATCTACATCATAGAGATAGGCTCCCTTGGCTTTGTCAATAAATACTGGATTGCCCTCTACGGCCTTAAAGGCTCGAACTGGACTATTGACTCCACCTGGAAAAACGGTTTGGGCTTGTTCGAATGCGAGTTTAGATTGTTGAGTCTGCATCATCTTATCCTTCCTCTTTCAAATAGCGGGCTACATCTTTTGCAAAGTAGGTGATGATCAAGTCTGCACCCGCACGTTTAAAGCCTGTCAAGGTTTCAAGGACAACTGCCTTCTCATCAATCCACCCATTTTGAGCTGCAGCCTTAACCATGGCATATTCTCCACTGACATTGTAGGCAACTAAGGGAAGCTTAGTTTGCTGCCTTAATTCTCGTAGAATGTCCAAGAAGGCTAGACCTGGCTTGACCATGAGGAAGTCAGCACCTTCTTTCTCATCGCTCTGGGCCTCTCTCAAGGCTTCTAAGCGATTGGCTGGATCCATTTGGTAGGTCTTCCGATTGCCAAACCTTGGAGCACTTTCGCCAGCGTCACGAAACGGTCCGTAAAAGCTAGAGGCAAACTTAATGGCATAAGACATAATGGGAATATCTTCAAAACCAGCTTGATCCAACCCTTGACGAATAACCTCAACATAGCCGTCCATGGCATTGGACGGAGCAATGATATCCGCACCAGCCCTTGCTTGACTTAGGGCAACTTCTACCAAGCGGGTCAAGGAAGCATCATTGTCCACCTCCTGACCTTTTAACACCCCACAATGTCCATGACTGGTAAATTCACACAAACAGGTATCTGCAATCACGACCAGTTGAGGGAAGTGCTTCTTAATCAAGCCAATCGCTTCTTGAACAATACCCGTTTCAGAAGACGCCTGGCTACCAATCTCATCTTTTTCCTTGGGAATACCAAAAAGTATGATACTCTTTAACCCTAATTTTTCTACTTCTGCTACTTCATCCACTAACTGATGCAAGGGGAATTGATAAACTCCTGGCATGGAAGCTACTTCCTGCTTGTCATCAAGACCTTCTTTCACAAAAATAGGATAAATCAAGTCTGTGGTCAGCAGTTGGGTCTCCCTGACTAGATCACGAATCCCTTCTGTCCTTCTCAGACGTCTGTGTCTAAAAAATACCATATCGTTTCTCCTTATCCATGATGGTTTCTAGCATGGCTGTGATAGAAGGCTTGTCTGGCATGAGGTCTACCTCATAACCAGATTCCATCACCGCTTGGGCTGTTGTTTTTCCAATGACTGCTATTTTATGGCTGGCAGGGAACTTTTTGACTACCTCTGTAAAACTGTGCCAAGCAGATGGACTGGCAAAGGTCCAAAGGACCCTATCCAATTCCAAATAGGGAGCAAGCTGAGCCTGACCTGCCTGATTGGCAACCGTATCATACATCTCCCAAGCCAGCACAGCATGCCCCTCCTGCCTCAAACCTTCTGCTATGATAGGATTGGCCAAGTGACTTTGCGGAAACAAAATCTTTTGCCTTTCTAAGCCAAGTACCAACCACTCCGCTACAAAATCTTTTCCATACTGGCTAGTCGACTCAAAAGCCACTGACCGTCCTGCTTCCCTTATGGAACGACTGGTCTGCTCACCAATACTGGCAATCTGTATAGAAGATGGAAGATGGGGCAGGAAGCACTCAAAGGCTGTTGCACTGGTGCAGAACAGCCAATCAGCCTTTTCCAACTCCTGTTTGACTTGTTGAGGCAGAGGATGGGCCTGAAAAGCTATTAGGGGAACAGTTGCTAGCTGAAAGCCTACATTCTCCAAAGCTGCTCGCAGGTCCAAATCTATGGCCCCATCTCTTGTTATTACAATCGTTGCTGTCATCTTGCTGGCTCAACCCCTAGCTGATTTAGTTTCTCCACGGCCTCCTTGGCCAACTTGAAGCCGTCATGACCAGATAGGCTGATGCGGTGGCAGTTCTTCTCACTATCTGCTAGCATGACCTCTAACTGATAGTCAGCTCCAACTTGTTTGGCCAAGGCAGCGATTGGGAAGGTGCAGTCAGCCCCCATTCCTCGTAAAAATTCCCGCTCAATGCCGGCGCAGACTGCAGTTTCAGGATGGTTTATGCTCGATAAGATGTCCAAGACCTGCTGGTCATCCGCCCGACATTCGATACCCAGAGCTGCCTGGGCAACGGCAGGAAGACAAATGGATTCATCCAAATATTCGATGTCCAAGTCAGCCTGGCTGGTCCAGCCAAGCCGATTGATCCCCGCAACAGCTAAGACAATGGCATCGTACTGGCCGGCACGGACCTTTTGGATACGGCTGTCGATATTTCCACGCAGGGACTTGTAGACCAAGTCAGGCCGAACAGCCTCAAGCTGAACTTGACGGCGAAGACTACTAGTCCCCACTACTGATCCAGCTGGCAAGCTAGCCAAGGTCATACCTGCTTCTCTGAAAATCAAACAGTCACGCACATCCTCACGCTCCGGACTGGCTCCAATGACACATCCCTCTGCTAGTAGCCCTGGAACATCTTTCAAGCTATGGACTGCTATATCAATCTCTTTTTCCACAAGTGCCTTTTCAATATCCTTGACAAAAACACCTTTTCCACCAATTTTTTGGAGACTGACATGGACTAGCTTGTCCCCTGTCGTTTTATAATGAACCAGTTCAAATGCAACATCTGGATGCAAGGCCTTAAGGGCATCTACAACCATATTGGTTTGAGTCAGTGCTAGTTGGCTTTGGCGGGTTCCCACTCTAATTACTGTCATGGTCTTCTCCTAGTCTATCTGCTTGTAAGCCAAACAGTTTACAAACCAAGGCAATGTCGTAGTCAGACCTTTCTCCAACAGACATTTCCTTGAGTTGTAAAATGGGCTCACGAATCAACTGATTGACAATTCCTTTCATGTGTTTGGAAATCTGTTTCTGTTCCCTCTCGGTCAAATCAGGTATCTTCCGATTGATGCTTTCTAAGGTTGTGGCATGAATTTGCAAGGCTTTCTCTCTCAGTTCACGGATGAGAGGCACAATTCCCAACTGAGCTTGCCACTCTTGGTATTTAACCAACTCCCCCTCTATTTCCAAAACAATCTGATCAGCAATCTCTCTCCGTTCTTCATTATAGACTTCCAGTTGATTGCTGAGATTCTCGATGGTGTAAAGGGTCATCTGCTCACTTGGGTGAATGGTCCTTGGCAGGCAAAGGTCAAAGGCAATGACACTTTCTTTCAACATAGGCGGAAAGAGAATGTAGCCTCCTACTTTTACAGCTGAGAAAATGACATCCGCATCCGCAACTGCCACTTCAAGCTGATCCCAGCCAAAAGCCCGGACACGTTTGTCTTGTAGAAAATACTGGGCTTTAGAAACTGTCCGATTGACCAAACGGATTTGATCAAAAGGCTTTTTCATCAAATACTTGGTCACCAGTTGGCCGATTTCACCCAGGCCGATAACCGCTACCCTTTTTCCAGAATAGTCAAAATCAGTCTGTTCCAACAGTTGCACTGCTGTTAAGCCTATGGAAATAGGCCGAGCATTGATGCGGTATTCGTCATGCATTCGTTTGGCAAAGGTCATGACCTGCTTAAAGACTTGATTTAAGATGACACCAGTCGTTCCTACTGTCTGAGCTCGGGCAAAGGCCCGTTTCAACTGACCTAGAATTTGAGTTTCCCCTAAAATCTTCGATTCCAGGCCAATAGACACTCTGAGCAAGTGTTCTAAGACCTGATTACCTTCTTTGAAGATTAGACAAGCTTCCACTTCCTCCGCTTCTAGCTGGAACCAGTTCAGTAAAAATCGTTTAGCGTAATAGCGTCCTGTATGGAGCTGGTCCACCACTAGATACAGCTCGGTTCGATTACAGGTCGATACAATGACCGTTTCAAAAATACTTTTCTCTTGGTTCAGTGCCTCTAAGGCCTGGTTCATTTCCTCGTCGGAAAAATGTGCCCTCTCCAGCAAACTAAATGGCGTATTTTGATGGGTCAATCCAACATATAATAGGTCCATAACATACTAACCTTTTTCATTCTAAGTCTTCTAATAGTGCTTCGATTTTCTGACGTATAGCTTTTGAATAGGCAGCTGAAGCACCATTTGTTGAAATCATGACAGAAAAATTTTTTCCCTTGGCCATTGCGACATTATAAAAATCAGAATGGTTCTTGTCACCAGTATTGTTGACCAACTGACTAGGACTGGCATCCGCCATTACCTGCAGATTGACACTGGCTTGGTCGGTACAGGCAAAGGCTAATCTCGCCCCCTCTAAATCACCTTTTTGATAAGGTCTAGCAAGCCAGGTCACCTTCGTCGCATCAATGCTTGAATGCAGGTCTGGGCTGACAACAGTCACCAAGGCTCCTTGGTCTAGCAGGCCCTTAATTTTCCGGGAAGCAACCTTTCCCCCACCTATTACAACTACTTTTTTTCCCTTTATGTTGATCATAACAGGGTACATGTTTATGCCTCCTTTTTCCGACTTCGAAAAATCTTAGAGCTGCGTTCATAGACAGTATCAGCAACTCCTAGTCTAAAATTAACCAATCGAGCTATGACAAAAAAGTAATCGGATAAGCGGTTGATATAGACCAGACCAACGGGATTCACCTTCTCTTCTATTTCCATCAAGGCCACCATCCGACGTTCCAAACGTCGAGTGAGCGTCCTTGCCATATGGAGAGAACTGGCAATCAAATGCCCACCTGGTATGATGAACTTCTCCAACTGCGGTGGTTGGTGCATATAGGCATCCATACGTTCTTCCAGCCAATTCACAGTAGCTTCTTCCTGCTTGTAGGGCCGCAATTCCCTTGGTGTAGCTAGGTCGCTGCCACAATCAAAAAGCTGTTGCTGGATTTGCTCACACTCTAGTCGAAGGTCGTCCAGTTCTGCGTATTCTCTCATCTCCGCAACAATTCTTCCAAGCAAGGAACACAGTTCATCCATAGTCCCGTAGGCTTCCACGCGCTCATGGGTCTTGGAAACTCGGTCACCACCATAGAGACGGGTCTTTCCACTATCTCCGTATCCTGTATAAATCCGCATACATTTTCCCTTCCTAACTGTCAAGCTAAGATATCATAGATAGCTGTCATATCTAGCGACTCTCTCAAAATAGCTGCCAACTTATCGTACTCTCTATCTTTCATGGTCTGAATGGTTTCTACTTGTTGGTCAAGAGCAGGCAAACCTTTTTTGATCCTCAGTTGATTGAGGTAGTCACGAGTCCAGGCCACATTGTCAAAAATACCATGTAGATAGGTCCCTTGAACCTGGCCTCCATGTCCAATGGCTCCATCCTGACGTTCCGTCACTTCTCCATTTTGCAAGACAATAGTTGAAAATGGTTGAACACCGTCAGCTAAACGTGTTTCCCCCATGTGAATTTCATAACCTTCTAAGCTGTAATCTCCCTGCTGAGCCTGAACTTGTGTGGTGCATTTGTTGGCTCGGAAAACGGTGGTCGTTTTCAGAAGGCCTAGCCCTGCTATCTTCTCAATGCTCGATTCCACCCCTAGAGGATCGGAGAGCTCTTGCCCCAGCAACTGATAGCCACCACAGATGCCAAAAATAGCACTTCCTTCTTGGAAACAACGATAAATTTCTTTATCCAAGCCTGACTCTGCCAAATAGACCATATCTTCAATGGTATTCTTGCTTCCTGGAAGAATCAAGAGGTCTGGGCTACCAAGCTCATCAGCAGGTCCAACATAGCGGACAGATACATCTGGATGCATTTCCAGACTATTAAAATCTGTAAAATTGGACATCCTGTTCAGGTTGATAATCGCTACATCTAAGTCTTTATCTGGATTGAATTTCCGACTTTTCTGTACAAGAGCCACGCTGTCTTCACTATCAATGTGGAGCTGGGCATAAGGGACTACACCCAAGACAGGAACCTTGGTCAACTCTTCAATCATATCAATTCCTGACTGAAGTAGGGCAACATCCCCTCGGAATTTATTGATAATCACTCCCTTGATCCGCTGGCGGTCCTCCTCTGGCATGAGCATGATTGTCCCATAAATCGAGGCAAAGACACCGCCCTTGTCAATATCTGCAACCAGGATAACCGGTGCATCAACCAGTCTCGCCATGCCCATATTGACAATATCCCTGTCGTTCAAGTTGATTTCAGCAGGACTACCTGCCCCTTCAAGAAGGATGACATCATTTTCAGCACAGAGTTCCTCGTAAACTTCCTTAATCTTAGGAAGCAGTTCCTGCTTAAATTCGTGATATTCAACAGCATCCATATCGGTCAAAACCTGACCCATGAAAACAACCTGGGATTTTCGGTCCGAAGTGGGTTTGAGGAGTACAGGATTCATGCGAACATCTGGTTCAATCTGAGCCGCCTCTGCTTGAAAGACCTGGGCCCGCCCCATCTCTTGACCTGTTTTGGTGATATAGGAATTCAGGGCCATATTCTGTGATTTAAAGGGTACAACCCGTAGGCCATCTTGCTTAAAAATACGACACAAGCCCGCTACGATAATACTCTTACCAGCATCAGATGCAGTTCCTTGAACCATCAATGATTTTGCCATAGTCTTTTCCTAACCTTTCAAAAAATACCTGTTCATTTTCTGCCAATGGAAGGCCCATTGCTAGATGTAGTTTTACTAGCCAAGGTAAAGATAGGCGCGCCTTCTCTAGTGTCTCCTTCTCTAAAAAGACACTGCCCACATCTCCTTCCAAGACCAATCTTCCCTTATCAAGTAGATAAACGTAGTCACAACAGTCATACATCAAATCCATATCGTGACTGGTCAAGATAATCTTAGTACCTTGCTTGGCCAACTTTTTCATCAAAAACATCATGTGATCTCGCCCACGCGGATCTAGTCCTGCAGTCGGCTCATCCAGAAGTAAGTACTTGGGTTGTAAGGCTAAGACACCTGCAATCGCAACCTTTTTCTTCTGCCCATAGCTCAGATAGTGAACAGGCCGATTTCGCAGATGTTCAATATGCATATCCTTTAAAGCCTTATCCACCCGCTCCCTGATTTCTTGCTCAGGATAGGAAAGATTGCGAAGGGCAAGAGCCACATCATCTTCCACGACTGAATAAAACAGTTGTTGTTCAGGGTCTTGAAAAACAATTCCGACCTCTTGGCGATAGGCATACAATGCTTTTTTAGAATAAACGATCGGTTTATCTTGGTAAAATACCCTCCCATTCTGGGGCTGATAAAGTCCCATGATGACCTTCATCAAGGTAGATTTACCAGAACCATTGGCTCCTAAGACACCGACGATTTGCCCCTTGTCAAAGTCCATACTCACATCTTCTAGGACCTTGCCAAAATCGAAATTATAGGTATAACTGATATTCTCCACACTCAGCATGATGACCTCCTAACGATCAAAGCGAAATTCTAACATATCATTGATCTGTCGATTTGCTCTCATCAATCTAGTAAATAATTGACTAGCTAATAAGCCCATGGTTTGATAGCTCTGTTTCATTGTTCCAAAACCAAATTTCAAATCAAGTGTATCCCGCATGACGAGAAACTCTTCCAAAAACATGAAGATAAAACGATACATAAAGACAATAACTTCCAATAATTCGTTTGGAATACGAAAACTTCTTAGCAAGTCAATTAACTGTCTAAATGGTACAGTAAGAACAAAAAAGTAGGTAGACATCAAACAAGCATAACTTCTCGCAAACACCTCAAGGGTTTGCACTAGACTGGCCTGGCTGATGACTGCATAGCCCTTCCATAGAGGCAAGGTGAGAAGGACATCCTGCGATGGAGATGCTTGAAAACTCACGGCCATGGTTACTAAACTGATAAGAACAAAAGGAAGGGTTAACAATAGCCATTTTGCATAGGTTTTCCAATGTAACTTTGCTACATAACAAGTCGCTGGAAATAAGGCTACTATAATAGCCCATTGTAGGCTAGGAATTCCTGTAAAAGAAATTCCTAGCAACAATAGGTAGATCCCTAATTTTACTTTGGGAGATAGCCCGACCAGTCTGTTCTGGTAGGCATATTGATCAATGATTAACATATTTCTTTCCCTTATGATAACCGATGACATAGGTAATAATTCCGACACCAATACTACCTTGTAGCGTGAAGAGAAGACTTTCAATTTCACCACTAGCTGGTTCGTAAATAGAAGCAAACCAAGGCTCATAATCTGGATTAACCTCTGTAATGGCTACTTCAGCTCCTCCATCCGAACCACCAAATTCAGCATCTTTAGGTGCTAGGAAAAAGGCAGCAACAGCAATCAAGACACAGGTCAATAACAAGAAAATATTTTGCTTTTTCATCTTAGAATACCCCTACTTCTTCTTTTTTAGCATTGGCTACAACCAAGTTATACAGTACCACTGACAAAAGACCTTCAATAATTGCAATTGGGATTTGTGTAACCATGAATACACCCATAAATTTCACTGCCGCACCAACGACACCCGCTTGAGCATCTGGGAAGGCCAATGATAATTGTAGTGAAGTAGTTAGATAGGTTGCCAAATCAGCTACAAAGGCACAGAGGAAAATGGCCACGCGCTGATTGACTTTCATTGACAGAGCTAATTTATAGACAAAGTAACCAACAAATGGTCCAACAACTGCCATTGAAAATCCATTTGCTCCCAGAGTTGTCAAACCACCGTGAGCCAAGAAAAGAGCTTGGAAAAGCAAACAAATTGTTCCTAAAACCACCATGACACTTGGACCAAACATAGCTGTACCAAAGCCGACACCAGTTGGATGAGATGTTGAACCTGTTACAGATGGAATTTTCAGGGCTGACAGAATAAAGACAAAGGCTCCAGATAGGGCCAAGCCAACCTTGTTTTCAGGGTTTTTCTGAACCGATTTTTTTAGTTGAAATAATCCATAAAGGAAGAAGGGTGCAAAGATAGCAAACCAAAGCAAGGCATGAGCAGGAGGTAAATAACCTTCCATAATGTGCATGGCTGCTACTGGCGTAGCTGTAACTAGGGTCAGCAAAGCAACAAGTGCTAAAAGATTCAATAACTTTTTCATGTTATTCTCCTTTAATTTTTTAATGTTTTTTGACTAACATAGTTGAGAAATATGATAATGTTTCATCCTGAGAAAGATTGGCAATGCCACGACGGATTTCTTGTTGTTCTGTGCTAGAACGGCTAACAAGAATCGTTTTTTCAAGCAGATCAAACTGTTTTAACAAGGGAAGCACTTCAGCAAGATGATTGGCCACCTTCATGATAACAACCGTTTCATGTGTTGCTAATACAGCCTCTAAGTGTTGAACACCTGCAGTCGCTGGAACAACTGCAAAGGATTCCTCATCCATGACCAAGGGCAAGCCTACTTCTGCAGCGATACTGTTATAAGAAGTGATTCCAGGTATGGTCTTGGTTTCGATACGGTTTCCGATAATATCTAATAGATAACTATAGGTACTGAAAACCATGGGATCACCGAGAGTGATAAAGCCAACATTCTTACCTGCTCGAACATCTTCAACAATTTCCTCAGCGATTTCTAGCCACTGACCTTCTTTATGCGACTTATCCCTTACCATTGGAAAATGCCGTTGCTTGATGGTCAAGTCTTCACTAACATAGGGACTTGCAATTTCTAGTGCTAAACTTTTGGTGCCTTTCTTGGCTTCGGGAGTATAAAGAATATCAAGCTCTCCTAGGATACGACTGGCTTTTACTGTAACTAACTCACTATCACCAGGTCCAATACCGATTCCATAAAATCTCGCCATAAGCTACTCCTATTCAATAATTTTACTAAGGTGTTGAATATATCTATCCCGAATAGCTGCATATTCTCCTAAACCAATTAAGTGAGGTATCACTTCATAGCCGCGTTGGCTAAAGTAGGTATTCCACGAATCTTCATCATCTGACACCATATCATTGGTCGCATGTTCTCCTGCCACAAGCATGAATGGTGCTAAATGCACTTCTTTGATTCCCTTAGATTTTAATTTCTCCTCAATCTGCTCAACAGGTGGATAGCTTTCGACGCAGCCCAGATATACCTGGCTTCCTTCCAGCATATGGTCTAAGGCAGCGTAAGCAACAAATGCATTGTGTTGACTTCCATGTCCCATTAAAACAGTAGCTGCCTGTTCACCAAAATGGCCATATTGGTCAATCAGTACTTGCTTGACTTGCTGATAGTCGTCCTCACTGTGGAGCAAGGGCTGACCAACTTTTATGATGTCAAAATAGGTTTGGAATTCTTTTGATTGATTCAAGATTTTTTCAAATTCAGATCCAGCAATAATGTGTAATGGCTGAATGTAAACTTCTCGAATACCCTCATCCTTCATTTGTTCCAGAGCTTGTTTAACAGTTGGAATATCCAGTCCCTCATTTTCCTTTATGCGTTTTAAAACAACTGTGGAAGTAAAGGCTTGATAAACAGCATACTGAGGGAAGGCCTCCTTGATTGCCTGTTCACAGGCACCAATCGTTTTTTGTCTAGTTTCTGGATGAGTTGTTCCAAAACTCACCAATAAAATAGCTTTTGTCATTGGTTCTCCTTTATCAGAATGTCACGACACTTGTCTCGTATCGCCAAAATAGTCGGCTTGTCCGTTTCAACAATATTTGAAAAGCCTGCTTCCACCAGCTTATCACGTGTTGTTTCTCCCATAACGATAATTGGCAGTTCCTGAAGGTCTAGTCCTGTTTCCTCCACGAGAGTCACAAAATTAGCCGCAGCAACTGAATTTGGCAAGCAAACACAATCAAGATTCGTCCAATCTTGAGGACTTAATTCCTTATCAAATGCAAGACTATGGGTGACTAGCACAGGGAAGTCATATAAGCTTCTTAAATCTGCTAGCTTGTGTTCTGGAGCCACTAAATACCAAGATTCCTCAGTCTTTTCTAGTAAATCCTTAATGACCGGATCCTTACTTTGTATCCCTTTTGCCACCAATAAAATCCCTGCTTCTTCCAGTGTCTTAGCAGTATGGTGACCAATGGCTGCAAATTGAACATGGGATAGACTTCGTAAATCAATCCCTTCTTCTCGTAATTGAGCTAAGAACAGATCCCAACTCTGCCTATCAGAAAATACCATTCCATCAACTTGTGACCAATCTGGTAATTCAAAGGCCAGCTTGTTAACCCGTGTACGACTTGGAAATTTAACCAGGGTCGCTCCATCATCTTTTAAGTAGGTTGGTAACTTCCCTGTCGCAGAATCCTGTAAGAAGATTCGCTTGCCATGCAAGGGAAGATGTTCATAGAAATTTAATTCTTTCCTGAACGAAACCACATCACCTACTACGATGATAGACGGAGCTTTCATATTCTCTTGCAGGGCTAAGTCTTCAATGGTAGCTAAGGTTCCGTCTATCGAACGCTGGTTTGGATGGGTAGCCCATTCTACAATAGCAACGGGAGTGTCCTTGGAAAAACCATTGTTGATAAGTTCTTGTGTAATAACCGAAAGATTTTTCATCCCCATTAAGAAGACTAGGGTACCTTTGAGCTGACTAATAGCTGCCCAATTCAGACTTTCCATTTCATCCTGCAAATGACCTGTAAAGACATGGAAGCTGGTCGCCTTATCCCTAAAAGTCATTGGGATGCCTGCATAAGTAGCTCCAGCAATAGCGGATGTGACTCCTGGGACAATCTCAAAAGGAATTCCAGCCTCTACCAAGGCTTGTGCTTCCTCACCACCTCGCCCAAAGATATAGGGATCTCCACTTTTCAGTCGGACAACACGTTTATTTTCCCTAGCCTTCTCAATGAGAATACGCTCAATTTCTTCCTGGCGAATGCACGGCATTCCTGGTTTTTTTCCAACGTCAATCAACTGACACTTGTCTGATAGATAGGAAAACAAGTCCTGATTAACTAGACGGTCATAAACCAGAACATCTGCTTCACGCAATCTTCTAGCCCCCTTGACCGTTATCAGTTCAACATCACCAGGTCCCGCACCCAGCAAGCTTACAAATCCTGTCATTCTAACTCCTTTCATTGCAAAACTATGTTATTTTTGAACTATTTTTATGTAGTCTTTTAATTCTTCTATGGACGATACCTTCTTAGGATAGTTCACCTTAGGCCTTGCGATGATAATGCAATCAACACCTAGCTCCTGACAGCCTGTGATTTTTTCACGAATACCGCCAACACTGCCACTTTCTTTGGAAACAAAGGCTTGAGCCTTGGACCGTAAAATCAGTTCCTTGTTGCACTCCTTGGAAAAGGGTGCCTTAATAGCATCAATCTGATCCGCGACCATGCCCAATCGCTCACAAGCCAGCAAAACCTCAGAAGTTGGAAGAACACGAGCTACAATTCGTACATCAGGCAAGCCCTTAACAAAGAGGGGCAAGGTCTTACTTCCTGTTCCCAAATAAACAGTAGAGTAGCCTTTTTCTTTTATCAGAGAAATAGCTTCTTCTGTAGAGTTTACCACTAGGGCTCCCGTCAAATTCCCCGTTTCCTTCCGCTCATACCGCAGGTAAGAAATGCCAGCAAGCTCTGCTGCTCTCATCGCCTCCTTGGAAACCAAATCTGCAAAAGGGTGGGTAGCATCAATGATTTCATCGACTTGGTGTTCTTGGACAAAACTGACCATATCCTCTGCTGTCAATCGGCCCTGAATGACAGGTTGACCGAATTTGGATGCCAGATGTTTCCCATAGTCTGTCACCACCGATGTTGTTACCTCGATACCCAGATCATTTAGCAGAGCCAAAATCTCTGTGCTATCTGAGGTTCCTCCCAAGAGTAATTTCATCATAGAGTGTATCCTCTAGGAGTGACCATTCGACCATTTTTAATATAGGTTTCTTTGTTTCCAACGATAACAATGGTCGTCATATCAACTAAGGACTCATCCAAGTCTTTAATGGTTGTTAAGATATACTCCTCTTTCTTTCGACCAATATCCTTACCGATGCCGACAATGGTTTCTGGTGATTTATACTCTGCAATGATGGAAAGGGCTTTGGACAGGTGGTCTGGCCGACCCTTGCTACGTGGATTGTATAGACAAATCACAAAATCACCCTGAGCAGCTGCGTGGAGTCGTTTTTCAATGACTGGCATAGGAGTCATCAAATCACTCAGACTGATATGACAAAAGTCATTCATCAAGGGAGCCCCCATGATTGCTGCAGCCCCCAAGCTAGCTGTAATACCTGGAATCACCTTGACTTCCAAGTCAGAATCATCACCAATCAGCTCTAAAATCAAGCCAGCCATGCCGTAAACGCCTGCATCACCACTCGACACCACGCCGACATTCTTACCTGTTTCCAGAGCCAAATCAATCGCTTTTTGGCAGCGTTCAATTTCTTTCCGCATACCTGTCGCCACTAATTCCTTACCTTCCACTAGGTGCAAAATCAAACGCATATAGGTCGAATAACCAACAATAATCTCACAATCCTCGATAGCCTTGAGGGCTTCTCCAGACATTAATTCCTCTTTCCCAGGACCTAAGCCAATCACATAGAGCATAGCATTCTCCTTTATATCTATTAGTTTATAGGGACTTTACCTAAAGCAAAGGTACACCCATCTTTTGCAAATCGATTTGTTAGAACCTGGCCCTTGCTGGCAAGATCTGCACTAGCAAGTGCCACACTTCCTACTCCAACTGTTTTTTTCACAAAATCCGAACAAGGATACTTGTCAGCAACCTTCTCTAAGTCCTCCTTGCTATATACATCAAAGGGACAGGATAGGCTTTCTGCCAAGTCCAAAATTGCCTGTTCATCCTTCTTGACATCAATACTGACAATCCTCGCAATTTCGGTTTGCTCAATTCCTTGTTCCTGACAAAATAGTTGAAAATTTTGATGAAAAATCTCAGAAGAAACATTTTTTCGTGCCCCAACTCCAAGTACATAGGGCTTGGGATAAATGACCGCAAGATGTTCGCGCTTGCTGGTCATTTCCTTCGTCTGTAAGAGGATAAGGGGGGCATCTCCAGCTAGGACTTCATCCACTTGATTGGCTTCAAGAAGGCTTAAGCCCCGCACATCTTCTATCCAAGGTTTTTCTTGATAAAAATAGACCTTTTCACGATTGGCCAACAAACCATTGAAAACCTTGACCAAGGGACGTAGGTCAGCTCGCCATCCATTGACGGATTTGGCAAGGGTATCTAAGGCAACAACATTTTGGACATCGGTCGCCGTTGTAATGACTGGATTAGCTTCCAGAAGAGTAGCGATTTCCCTAGTCACTTCATTTGCACCACCCAGGTGGCCACTTAAGAGACTAATAACATTTGTCGCCTTTTCATCTAGAACAATGACGGCTGGGTCTGCCGCCTTGTCCTGAACAACAGGGGCAATAGCACGAACAACAATTCCCGTCGCCATAATACAGACCAGAACGTCCACTTGTTGAAAGAGCTCTGCTATTGCCTGAGTAGGACGCTTATCAAAAGCTGTCACCTGGTTATCTGCCAATTTAGGCAGGCTATAGATATGACAGGGTCGTGCCCACTTGCTTTTCAACCTTAGAGCCGTTTCTTTGCCAGTTTCTGTCAGGGCGACAAGGGCAACCTTACTGGGCATGGCTACTTTTCCCATGGCGATACTCGTGTTCAAATTCTTCATGGTAGAGTTTTGAATAATAAAATTCCTGTCCTAGAAAATCACCAACCAGAATCAGAGCTGTCTTACTGATATCCGCTTCTTTGACCTTCTCTGCAATGGTTTCAAGTGTGCCGAAAACCTTTTTCTCCTCTGGCCAAGTTGCCTTATAGATGACCGCAACAGGTGTAGTGGTCGGATAGCCACCTTGAACCAATTCTTCCACCACTTTTTCAATGCCTTGAATCGACAGGAAAATAGCCATTGAAGTACGGTGTTGGGCATAGCTTCGTAAGGATTCGCGTTCTGGAACAGGCGTACGGCCAGCCATGCGGGTAATGATGACACTTTGGGAAACTTCAGGCACTGTGTATTCTGTTCCAATACTAGAAGCCGCTCCTAAGAAGGAACTGACACCTGGGGTACAATCAAATGCAATACCTCGCTTCTTCATCTCCTCAATCTGTTCACGGATAGAGCCGTAGATGGAGAAATCACCTGTCTGTAATCGAACAACCTCCTTACCCGCTTTGACACCTGCTTCCATGACATCAATAATTTCCAACAAATGCATTCCAGCACTGTCATAAATTTCTGCACCTTCCTTGCAGTATTCCAATAGGGCTGGATTGACCAAGGAACCTGCATAAATCACAACATCCGCCTGAGATAACTGCTTATAACCCTTCAAGGTAATCAGTTCCACATCACCAGGACCTGCACCAACAAAATGTACTTTCGACATTCTCTCTACTCCTTTTTAGCTTTTTGACAAGAAACCACGATTGTTGGATTCTGTGGTTTGAAGTAATGACCTTTTCCTAAACTTGTCCAGTTGCCAACTTGTACTGAGGTGAGCTCTAGGTCTTCCCAATTCATTGTTCCAGCAATCTGGGCTGCCTCTAAGGCATTTTCCAAAAGTATAAAATTCAAGACCAACCTGCCTCCAGGAAGGAGAAGTTTCTGACACCAGTCAAAAATTTCCTGCATGTTTCCACCAGTCCCACCGACAAAAATAGCATCGAAGGGACCCTGCAGTTCAATCGGTGCCTTCCCTTCATAAAGAGTGATGTTTTTGCACTGAAATTTCTCTATATTTTGTCTGGTCAGGGCTAAAGCATCAGGATTCTGCTCCACAGCTACAACCTCTAATTGAGGATAGCTACAAGCCGCTTGAATCGTAACACTACCAGTCCCAGACCCCACATCCAGCATCCGTTTAGCATGTGTTAAATCTAGTTTATCAATGCTAATGGCGCGAATCTCTGACTTGGTCATAGGGACCTTGGTTCGAATAAATTCACTATCCTTCATCTACAATTACCACCACATTCATTTTATAATCACGATCAACCACATCTTCTGCTGCTAGAATACTGATTTCCTCATCTTCGTAGCTCAGATGTTCGCCGATAATGATTTTCCGTTTAAGTCCTCTTTTGAGAACCTCCTGTGCAATTTGATAGGGACCAACATGGGCATCTGTCACCATGAAGACCTTGGGCAAACTCATGATCAAATCAAAGTTTGGAAGTTTAGCATGGCTACTGGTTAAATAAGCATCATTCATAGGCAAGCAAACCTTGCTGGCTAGGTATTGCATGGAGCTAATCCCTGATAAAATCCTGACTCGACCAGGAAATTTTTCAGACATCCATTTTCCCAACCCGTAAATCAAGGGATCTCCTGAAACCAAGTAAACAATAGAAGCTTCTACAGGATATGTTTCCAATAAGGTTTCTAGTTCCTTCAATTTTTTAGGAGCTATAACCCCTTTCTCCTTGAGCCTATCAGGAAGGACTTCTAAATGACGCTCGCTTCCCAAGATATAGTCTGCCTGCTCACAATGCACCAGTTGACCAACCAGACAGTAGGCTGGATTCCCTGGACCAATGCCAATCACATCTATCATGACCACTCCTCCTGGATTTCCGCTAAGCTTTTGGTTGAAGCTAGGTAGCCATCCTCTGTTCCAAATAAGACAACATCAATGGTTACCGTAGGTTGACGATACTTGAGCAACCGCTCTGTTTTAGCCTTAATCTTGTCTGCTAAAATCTGATAAATCCCTTCATATCCATATTCTTTGATAATGGTTGCTGCTGCATCTGTTGTCAAACAAGCATTGACCTTCTGTAACATTTCCAGGGGAGCACCCATGAGGGCTAAATTTGCTATTAAGGTATCAATGCGTCCGTCAGAATCCTTACTATGAGTGGACATGGTTCCCGATGCAACCTTGACTAACTTGCCCATATGCCCAACCATCAGTACCTTTGTAAATCCAATTCTTTGAACTTCTTTCAGAACGTGCCCCACAAAATTACTCATATTGACAATCTGCTCTTTGGGCAGGCCTAGACCATCCATTCCAAAGGCTTCACCATATTTGCCAGGCGATAGGACAACGGAACGATAGCCTTTGTTATAAAGCATGGTCAATTCGACTGTAATGGCTGCTTTCCAGCTATCTTCAGACATGGGATTGACAATCCCTGTGGTACCTAAAATGGAAATACCTCCCAGAATGCCTAGCCGCGAATTATAAGTCGCCTTAGCAACCTCCTCACCTCCTGGAACAAATATCAAGACCTTAGCCCCACAATCTGGACCAATCAAGTCACGAACGTGTTCTTCAATCATCCTGCGAGGAGTTGGGTTTATAGCTGCCATACCGACCGCATTGGCCAGACCAACCTCCGTCACCCGACCAACTCCCTCACCTCCATCAATTTCAATTTCCGTCTGATGGGGCAATAAGGTAACTGTTGAAAAAATCAAGAGTCCATGGGTCGCATCGGCATCATCGCCTCCATCTTTTTGAATAGCTGCCGTAGCTGTTTGTTCAGAAAAGGAAGGCTTGTGAACGTCCATAGTAACTTGAACGCCTGAAGCCGTTTTTACCGTTACCTTCTCCTCGATTTCCTGTTGTAAAATCATGTTTACAGCTGCAACGGTCGCCGCTGTCGCACAGGTTCCTGTCGTAAAGCCTCTTTTTAGCTTTTTTCCATCAACATAAACATATTCATCCATCTTATTTACCTTGACAATAGCCTTTTCTTGAAGGGGAGAAAAGTTGCCCTTCCTTATCCTCAGCTTTCAACTGATAGAGTATGGCATTCACGATTGCTGCTGCAATCGTACTGCCACCCTTTCGACCAAGCGCAGATATGGCTGGTAACTGGCTCTCATGGAGCTGTAATTTTGATTCTGCTGCTCCAACAAAACCAACTGGAACTCCGATGACTGGAACAGGTTCTAGTAGACCTGCTTCAACCATTTCCAAAACCTTGAAAATAGAGGTTGGAGCATTTCCGAAAACAAAGAGCTTAGGACCATCTACCTTGGCTGCATGTTCCACAGCCGCCATTGAACGGGTAATTCCCTTCTCCTTGGCCTCTTTGAAAATTTCTGGCTCATTCACTAAGCAACGGTAGGCAACACCAAGTTGATCCAGCAATTTTTTATTGAAACCTCCCAACACCATAGTCGTATCTGTGAAGATGGTCCCCTTATTTTTCAAGACCTTTACAATTTCCTCGATAGCATGATTGGAGAACTGTATATTGTAGAGGTAATCAAAATCAGCACTGGTAAAAACAACTCGCTTTAAAACAGCTTCTTGATAGGGATCTGTAAATACAATCTCAGAGTGTTGCTCAGTGATGATTTCCTGAATTTTTTTGTAACTTGCTGCCTCAATCTCATGTGCATTTGTCATATAAACCATAAACATCTCCTACTTGTTTGTTGGGGTAGAATAGCGAACATAATCCCCCGTCAAAACTTCTTTTAACTGATAAATGATAGCGTTTACAATTGCGACGACAATGGTGCTACCACCCTTTCTACCAATCGTTGCAATGGCAGGAATTGGCGAAGCAAGCAAGTCTGCCTTAGATTCCTCAACATTGATAAAGCCCACTGGTACACCTATGATTGCCTCAACATCTACTTGCCCTGCCTCAACCAATTCCAACAAATAAGATAGGGCTGTAGGAGCACCGCCAAAGGCAAAGACTTTTGGACCTGGAATCTTAGCTGCCACTTCCACAGCAGCCATCGCCCGTGTAATTCCTTTTTCCTTAGCTAGTTGAGCAACAGCTTCGTCGTTTATCAGACAAGTATAGGTTACACCCATTTGATCCAAGACTCGCTTATTGATACCATTGAGAGAAATGCTGGAATCCAGTACCAAGGTCCCTTTATTTTTTAAAACCTCTACAATTTTCTGATTAGCGTCATGGGTAAAACGCAGATTATAAAGATAATCAAAGTCACCTGAAGTATGGATAGCCCGCTTGATAATAGACTCTTCCATCTCTGTTTGAAAACGATAATCTGGATGCTCCTCATCAATAATGGACTGGATAATCTTAAAACTTGTTTCCTCAATAGAGGATGGATTTTGAATGTAAGTCATGTACGGCTCCTAAAAATTAGTCAATAATAAATAAATCACACTAAATAGCATCAGAGAAACTGTTGTACTCATATATAGTAAGTGAACAGTCGTTTCAATATCCGAAAATGCTACGGGACGAACAGCTTCACCAATGGTCGGTTTTTCAACCCATTCGCCATGGTAAATATGGGCACCACCAAGCTGAATACCTAAAGCACCTGCAACCACAGCTTCTGAAAAGGCACTATTTGGACTGGCATGTTGGTAACGATCTCTAAAACCAATGCGACAGGCTTCCTTGCTATCCAGCTGTAAAATATGACTGGCAATCATCAAGCAGAACCAGGTCAGTCGAGCAGGGATCAAGTTTGCTACATCGTCCAACTTGGCAGATATAAAGCCAATCTGCCTGTATTTTTCCGTCTTGTAACCAACCATAGAGTCCAGGGTATTAACGGCCTTGTAGGCCATCGCTAGAACTGGTCCACCGATAAACAAGCATAGCAAGGGACCAATCACGCCATCGCTTGTATTTTCCGCCACTGTTTCAATAGTAGCCTTAGAAATTTCCTCTGCTGTTAACTGGCTAGTATCTCGTCCAACAATCATACTAACCTGATATCTAGCCTCTTCAATTGTCCCCGTCTTTAAGGTATTCAAGACCTTCAAGGCCTCAAAAGCCAAACACCTTGTCGATAAGGTGGTATAGGCTAGATAGATCCACATTCCCCAATAAAGAATAGGTGAAAAACGTGCAGATAGGGCCAGCAAGAAATAGGTGACTCCCACTGTCAGACCAACTGTAATCAACCATAATAATAGCCCGTAGACATATTTCCCTTTTGGATTATTAGGCTGGCCTTTCAAAAACAGGCTGATGAAATGACCGATCAGCTTGACTGGATGAGGCCAACTATAGGGATCACCCAGTAGCCAATCCAACAAAACGGCAATGAATATCGCAATCAAATACATAGGCTATTCCTCACCAATACTCCTGAGCCAATTTTCCAACAAAGACTGATTTTGATAAAAATGAACATGCAGATAGCTAGCAAAGGTTTTACCAGTTTGATAGCCACCTGTCCAGCTAGAAACAACCTGCCCATCTCGAACTTTTTCCAGTTGCAAGACGGTTGGTTCATTGGTCTGGAATACAGAATGGTGAAATTCATGGCCCCTAACAACCGTATCCTTTGGACCAAACAAGCTCCTAACCTGAGTCTTAGCTTGACAATAACCAAAGCTTTTTAGCCGGTCTGTCATAAGACTGACACCATCAAATATCCCTACCATGTCGTAAGAACCATCTCCAGTTTGCAGCTCCTTGCCTAGATACATCAGGCCTCCACATTCTGCGTAGATAGATTTGTTCTCTTGATGGGCCTGCAAAACAGACTTCCTGAAAGATTGATTGTCCATCAACTCTTTTGCATAGACCTCTGGAAACCCTCCTCCAAAATAGTAAGCATCTGCTTCAGGTAATTCTTTATCGTTAAGAGGACTAAAGGGAATCAAGTCCACCCCATATTCCCTTAACAAATCCAAATTATCCTCATAGTAAAAATGAAAGGCATCATCCAGAGCATAGCCAATTTTTAGCGGGAAATGTTTTGAAGTGCGGAAAGGATTTGACGGTTCTTCACCAGCTATATCTACCTTCTCAAGCAAGCGGTCTAAGTCAATATGGTCTTGAGCCAACTGACCTAAGATAGAGAAATGTTTCTCCAAGTTTTCCATCTCAACATCAGGCACTAGGCCCAGATGACGTGAAGGCAGTTCTACCTGCACATTCTTAGGAAAGTAGCCTAAAACTTCCACATCCGTATAGCGTTCAATGGCTCCTTTTATCAGTTCATAATGCGTTTGAGAAGCAACTCGATTGATAATTACTCCTGCAATCGTCAAGTCTGGATCAAAGGTTGAAAAACCATGTACCATGGCCGCCGCTGATGTTGAAGTGGCTTTCCCATCGATAATCAAGACAACAGGTATATCCAATTTCTTGGCAATCGCAGCTGACGAAGCACAATCTTTATCCGTACCCAAACCATCAAAAAGTCCCATCACCCCCTCAACAAGAGCAATGTCAACATCCTGATGCCATTTTCTAAACGACCAGTTCAGAGCAGCTTGATCAGGAATCATAAAGCTATCTAAATTACGGGAAATTCGCTTGCTAATCCGACTATGATAAGCCGTATCAATATAATCCGGACCGACCTTATATGGTTGTACTCGTAGACCTTTCTCGGTCAAAGCTTTTAAAATCCCTAGAGTAACAGTTGTTTTTCCAACTCCACTAGAAACACCTGCTAACATAAATTGTTTCATGTATTTCCACCTCTATCAAACAAAAAAGGGCTACAAAAAATATCACTATTTTTTGTAGCCCCGTTGCTCACCTTCATTGATTTTAACACGCCGTTGTGTCAAATGATTTTCTTATAAAATCATTCTACACCTTATGGAGCATTATGTCAATATGTAAATATAAACGATTCAAAAATGCTCTTATCTTCCTTCTTCTCTTGCCTTCGCCCAACGCTCCACATCTGCTTTTGTAATATTATGAAAGACTTTTGCCCCTCTTTCATAAGCAATATCTGGCTGCTGATGGGTAAAATTAATTACACGCGCCAAGGCAAAGAAGTAATCGGACAGACGGTTTACAAATACCAAGACTTCCTTATTGATTTCCGTAGTCCACATGGTACCTACAATATGACGTTCTGCACGTCTAGCAATTGTGCGTGCGATATGAACCATTGCTGCAATTTCATTTCCACCTGGCAAGATGAACACTTCCAAGGCTGGTGGGATATCCGCATAGGTATCAATGCGCTCCTCTATCCAATCAACCATGGTTTTGTCAACCTTGTAGGGATAGACACCATGCGGCGTTGATAAATCCGAACCACAGTCAAAAAGATAGTGCTGGAGTTGCAACAATTCATCCTTCAAGGCATCTTCTGGATCCATTTTAGTAATGATATACCCAATCCAAGAATTTAATTCATCAATGGTACCATAAGCATTAACACGCTCTGCATCTTTTGCAACACTCTGACCACCAACCAGCTTGGTCAAGCCTTTGTCACCTGTTTTTGTATATAACTGCATTTGAATTCTCACTTTCTATTTTGATTGACGAATGTCGATATAATCATCCCTACTCAACTTTCCCTCTGAAAAAGTAGGCATTGATTCAATCGTATAAACTGCATTGCTCATTAAAAAGAAGGCTAAAGGACAACCCGATCCCTCTCCCAATCTCATATCCATCAAGAGCATGGGGTCTAATCCCAAGTGCTCACAAACCAAACGATAGGCAGGTTCTGTGGAAAGGTGGGAAGCAAAACAATAATCTAAAACATGACTATTTAGTTGACTAGCGATCAGCAAGCCTGTAATGGAAATCAAGCCATCCACCACGCAGGGAAGTTGATGATGAGCACAGGCCAAATAGGTTCCTACCATACCCAGCATATCTAATCCACCAACTTTTGCAGCAATGTCCAGAACGTCACTGTAGGGAGCATGGCGAGCAACTGCTGAAGCAATCACTTGTGTTTTATGGGATTTCATTCCTTCTGTCAGCCCAGCTCCGTAGCCAGTAACCTGACTAGCTTCTACATTCAAAAGAGCGCTAATCACAGCTGCCGATGTTGTCGTATTGCCAATTCCCATCTCTCCAGTTCCAAAAAGTCTATAGCCTTTCTGAATACAAGCTACCGTCTCTCTATAGCCAACCAAAATCGCTTCGACAGCTTGCTCCCTAGTCAAAGCAGGTTCTTTCAAGATATTGCCTGTCCCTCTCCTGACCTTACAAACCTGGTCACTATAAACATCTTTCATGCACCCTATATCTACTACCTTGACATCTGAACCTACATGTCTTGAAATGGCACACAGACCTGTTTTGCCTTCTAGCATATTCCGGGCTACGAAATAGGTCGTTTCTTGCGGGTTAGCAGATATTCCCTCTGCAACAACACCATTATCAGCTACATAAACCATTACCATCTGTTTAGAAAGGTCAATGTCTCCATGAAACATGGCAAACAAGCGTGCATAGATGGTCTCCATTTTACCAAGAGCACCTAGTGGCTTGGCTAGCTGGTCACAAACCTTCTTGCCCTTTTCTATTTCAAACTTTTCTAGTGGCCTAATTTCACTCAAAATATCTTGTAGTTCTTCCACCTTAACCTCCTTTCACCCTTCGAACACCTTCAAAACAAATCTTTGAAAGGTAGCGTTGGTCATAATACTTACCAATTTCTCCCTTAGAAAAATTAGCTTCTATTGTAGAAATCAGTGGTAATTGACTTTTTGTCATCAATATACCTACAACCGTTCCACTGTGAGCCACATTGACACCTAGCAGTCCCAATGAACTCACAATGGACAGGATGTCTGCCAAATAGGGCTTGGGCAGACGAATATTGTTCAACAAGGCACTAGTGGTCGCAAGCTGTCCCAAAAGAAGTTCATTTTGTGACTGACAAGCCTGCAGAAACATCTCTAACAATCCTTCTGAGGCTTGAACTGGATAAGTAGGACATTCTGTCATTCTAGCTAGCTCGACTGTCCACTCAGTCTTTCTGGGTTCAAGAATATAGACATAAAGTTCTGGCTTCCAATCTGTTTGGAACAATATCTGCCCCGTCAAGGGATTGATGACCGTCCAGTCAGCAAAGGCAATTGAATCCGTTGGCTCAATCTGACAACAAAACTTAGTCACTTCTTCGGCAGTTAAATGCCTATTTTGAACATAGGCTAAGGCTTGTAGGCTTGCAAGCATATCTGCCGTGCTACTGGACATTCCTTTACCAATCGGAAGACTGGATTTCTTCTCGAGTTTCCATCCATCCTCTATGGGATCAAGATAATCCAAGACCTTGACAACCTTTTCTCCTATTGCAAACTCCGTTTCTTCCTCCTCTCTAATAAGTCTTGCATAGGACTTGCGATTGATACCATAGGTCAGCAAAAATTCTTGACCATCCTTAACCCCCTGAAACAATTCCCCACATGAACCTGGACAGGAAAACCATTTGTTCCTAGACATGACCATCACACTTTCCTAGCACAGATCTTAAAGCCTCAATCAAGCGACCATTTTCCTCTCTTGATCGAATGGCTACTCGATAGTGGCGGTCGTTAAGATGATGGTAATTATGGCAGGAACGAATAAATATTTTTTCTTGAATTAAAAGCTCCCTCAGACTGTCATTTCCCTCGTATTCAAAGAAAATGTAATTAACAGTCGGTGGCAAGACTTTCAAATAAGGCAAGGCAGCCAATTCTCTATAAAGGAATTCCTGCTCACTCTTGAGCCACTCTTCTGTCGCATGGTGATACTCACTATCCTTGAGAATAACAGGTAGCAAGGCATCCGCCAATGCATTGATGGTCCAAGGTGGTCGCATGTCATCCATTGCTGCAATCAAGTCTGTATTACTTGATAAGGCATAGCCCAACCTCAAGCCAGGAATAGCATAAAATTTTGTCAAAGAGCGAACAACAATGACATTTTGATAGTCCTTCAAATGATCCTCCAGGGAATAGGCAGCCTTGTCTAAAACAAAATCCATAAAGGCCTCGTCAAGAACCAAATAGGCTCCTTTTTGCCTTAGAAATTCAGCCATCAATAACAAAGATTGATTGGATACCAAAGTCCCTGTCGGATTATTTGGGTTACAAATCAGGACCAAATCCCCAGATGACAACTTCTCCAAGTTGGGTAAGATTGATTCAAAAGTCCAACTATAGTCTGGCCCTTCCAATACATGAAAGATAGGCTCTGCACCAACTAGTTTAAATGCTTTTTCATATTCCATAAATGTCGGACTCAAAAGCAAGATCTTCTTTGGTTTCAAATACCTAGCCAGGTCATAAAAGATTTCTACCGCACCGTTCGATAGAAGGATTTGCTGGGGCTGACAAGAATGATATTCAGCCAGGGCTGCCTTGGACTGTGAATAAGTCACATCAGGGTAATGGACCAATTTATCTAAACTTTGTATGACACTTAATCTTACCTTATCTGAAAGACCAAGAGGGTTGATATTGGCTGAAAAATCCAAACACTCCTCTGGATGAAAGCCCAAATCACAGGCAAGCTGAGTCATATTTCCACCGTGCTCTACCTTCATCCCATCACCTCAACTTTCCTTGGTCAAATAGCGCCGAATCTCGTCAATTCCTTGATTATCTGTTAATGATACCTCAAAAATTTCCTTGGCTCCTGCTGCCCGCAACTGTGCTCTAGCCTTCTCAAGGCTGCTAGAATCCGTCACCAAATCTACCTTGGTGATAATTCCAATCACTGGTTTATTAAACAAAGATGAAAAACCTTGCGGGAAAGTCTGCATGGTGGCTGTTGCTGATGCCAATAAACCAATCACTTCTGCTTCTGCTGCGGTCACAGATAAGGCATTATAGTATCGCCGATGTTGTAAAAACTCACCAGGCGTATCAATTATTGAATCATAAAATTGAATGGCTTGCGTTTTGAAGTAATTGATATCAAGCCCTTTCAACCGTTGTGTCAGAGTTGTTTTCCCAACCCCTACTGGACCTACAAACATTATTTTTTTCGATTCAAGCCCCATGTAATCATCCTCTCGATTCATATTTTTTCAAAAGAGAAATGCTCCGTCATCAACTATTTTAGAAATAAAAAAAGGCAAAGTTATCCCGTTGTTCCAAAATTTCCGCTTCATTGCGAACAACAGGCTCCTTTGCCGTTTATATATTAACAAGTATAGTATAAACTATCTTGAACACTTCGTCAACATGAATTTGAATGATATTTACCTAAAATTCCTATCCCACTCTCCATCGTCATTTTTTCTAGTATAAAAGAACTCGGACAAATCTGGCTCATCCATGACTTTTAGGATTTCTAGCAAATCATAGGCCAAATCCATCTGAGGCAGCTCCGACTTCTTGACCCAACGCACCTCTCCCTCTTCAGTTGATTGGAGGGTTCCAGTAAACTCCGTCGCCTTATAGAGAAAGACCAGATAGCGATGCCCTTCCTTGTCAGGCCAATGCTTTATTCCGACTAATCGAGCATTTGCAATCCTCAATCCAGTCTCCTCAAAGACCTCACGAACAACAGAATCATGGAAATTCTCTCCTTCTTCAACGTGACCACCTGGAAAGGCAACTCCAGACCAACGATAGCGTTCTGGGTCCCTAATTTGCACGACGACATTCCCTTCCTTGTCCTCGATTAGACACATGTTAGTCAAAGTGACCATTTCTTTTCTAGCCATTTTCTCCCTCTTTCTGTTTTAACATCATTCTATATTCTGTAAGTTCTGCACCTAGATGGACTATTTTTTTGACACCATCAAATCGGAACCCCACTTTTTCATAGAAGGCAATGGCACGCGCATTCCCCTCTAATACCCAGAGAGTAACGGTTTCGTAGCTCTGCAATTTTTCTAAAGCCGCCTGTATGAGCTGATAACCAATTCCTTGGTCATAGTAATCTGCTAGCACATAAAGGGCATAAAGTTCGCCAGCCTCCTGTAAATCCTCCTGACTAGACGAGCCGTAACAGGCAAAGCCAACCACCTTTTCATCCATCACGGCTATCAAGATATTCTGAGGATACCGAACAGCCCAATCTTGACACCGTTCTAAGGTATAGGTATTCTTTAAAAATTCCTGAGGTAACAAGTCAGCATAGGCCTCCTGCCACGATTTCCAATGAACATAGGCCTTGCCTAGCATTTCCCTTTCCGTTTCCAGTGGTTTAATCATCATCTCGAGGTCCTCCGAATTTTTACCTCTAGTATACATTAAAAAACAAGTTGGCACAAGACCGACTTGTTCATGAAACCAATTCGAAATTGGACATCAACTTCTATTTTCAAAACCCAACATTACATTATTGCTCAATTGAACAATATATGCTATCAAGGAGTTAGGATGAAACACCCAAAATTTGAATTTTAAACACGTCCAAATGGGCGGACAGAATTTATCGAATTTCTACAAACCATACCGACTAAGACAGGCTCAACTCCTAGCTACTATCAACATGATTCAAGAACAGGGGTTGTTAATAGCTCAACGCATGGAATGGGTCAAAAAGCTAGACAGTGACATTTTCGAAATCCGTTCCAAAGTGTCCAATAACATTCAACGTGCTCTATATTTCCATATTGTTGATGACCGTTTTATCATCACGTATGGTTTTACCAATAAAACACAAAAGACACCTACTGCTGAAATCAAGCATGCTAAAGCATTGAAAAAAGAATTTGAGGAGAACAACAATGGCAACCATTAAATTTGATGACTTTCTGCAAGAAGAATTGAAAAACGATGAATTCAAAGCTGGATACTTGGCTGAGAAAGCTATCTTAGAAAGTGCCCTAGCTGTCTACAATGCACGCCAAAAGGCTGGACTTACTCAACGTGAACTGGCAGACCTCTCACATGTTCCACAGTCTACCATAGCCCGTATTGAGCGTGGAAACAATACCAGCATCGAAACCATGAGCAAAATCGCCTACGCTCTAGATCAGAAACTAACCATTAGTATCGGCTAGTTCCATCTTCAATACAACACAATAACAGCACTCCTAATTGACTTAGAGTGCTGTTTTCTTTTTAAAAAAATATTTTCTTACAATTTCAACTCTACTCTTTATTAAAGCTAAACTTCAGACAAATAATAAAAAATAATCATTTATTCAAAATCCGCTTTCATAGCTTTCAAATCCTCTTCGCTCAAACCTGTCAGTCTCACTATTGTCTCCAAATCAAAGCCCTCTAAAAACATCTGTCGTGCAATCTTCAGCTGACCATCCAGCAGACCTTCTGCTCTACCTACTGCTTTGCCTTCTTCCTGACCGCGCTTTCTACCTAATATGAAAGAAGTCTCCAATTCTCCAAAATGGTTTGCAGCACTGTATGCTAGTTGATCAATCATATACTCTCACCTTGCGAATCCAGTTTTTCAGCTTTCAACCCATCCAAATCCTTTTGGCTAAGTCCTGTCAATTCTTTTATCAGGTCATCTGTGAAATTCTTTGCTAACATCTGTCGAGCAATCTTCAGCTGACCATCCAGCAGACCTTCTGCTCTACCTACTGCTTTGCCTTCTTCCTGACCGCGCTTTCTACCTAGTATGAAAGATGTTTCCAATTCTCCAAAATGATTCGCAGCACTGTATGCTAGTTGATCAATCATATACTCTCCCCTTGCGAATCCAGATTTCCAGCTTTCAATCCATCCAAATCTTTTTGGCTAAGTCCTGTCAATTCTTTTATCAGGTCATCTGTGAAATTCTTTGCTAACATCTGTCGAGCAATCTTCAGCTGACCATCCAGCAGACCTTCTGCTCTACCCTCTTCCTGACCGCGCTTTCTACCTAATATGAAAGAAGTCTCCAATTCTCCAAAATGGTTTGCAGCACTGTATGCTAGTTGATCAATCATTTTCCTTTCCTCCTCTGTCCATGTATTTCTATCTAGCAGGTGTTCGGCCCTACTGATGGCTTCTGTTTGTTGCTGACTAAACTCTCGATTGGCAAAAAACTCCATCCATAAGCGTTGGTTCGTACCTATGTTCCCCTCGCTCAGCTTATTCAACTCGATAATGACCATTTCAAATGGTTTCTTCATCTCTCCTTGCTCGCCAAAGGGAATTTCCAACACCTGTCCATTTTCCTCAGCCGTCAAGACAAAGGAATGTATGGGATATTTGTCATCGAAATACTGCGTGGCAACCAAGGCGATAGCATAAATAGGCGAAATCTTATCATACATGTCATGTGTCAGCTCAACCTTATCACGAACATTCGGCAAATCCTTGACCAAATGCTGACATGAATAGGTCCAGAGCCGTTTAAGAAAACCGTGCTGATGGACCACCTGAATTTCAATGATAACCTGAGTATCATCGTCCAGCCTAGCCAAAACATCCACCGTAGTGCTGAAGTAGCCCTCCCGCTCTTTCTTCAAATCGGCGATGGTACCGTTCAAAATCTGAACAGACTTGGGACGAAAACCGAGAAATGTGTGAATGAAATCAATAGTAATCTCGTGGTCGTTAAATATCTTTTTTGCCACGATGTCAATCATAGGATTGATGCTATGTCGAAATCTTGTCAAATTTTTCCTCCGATAAATAGAATTGAGAAAAGTCTCTATCTATTTATTCGGATTTTCTAGTTATATTATAGCATGACTGACAAAAATTTTCCAATAAGATACAAATGACAAAAAGGGAACGAAAACCGTTCCCTAAAAATTAATACACTATTTGGATTCTTTGATAATATAAATCGGTCTTTTCTTTGTTTCAAGAAAATCATTGAAATATATTTCAAAATAATTCCTATAATCATCGGTATAAGCTAAATTATTACAGAAAATATTAAGCTCGAAAATAAATCTAGTTAAAGAATTAATAAATCATATCACGTTTCAGTTTTTATTATCTTTAATTTGACCTACACGTTCGCTAATAATATATTTTGGACGATTTTTCACCTCTAAATAGATTTTCCCAATATACTCTCCAATAATACCTAAGCTAATTAACTGAACACCAGCAAATAGACTTAGGAGAGTTGCGTTTGATGCCCAACCTGAAACTGTATCACCAGTAAAATAACTGATAAAAATCCAAACAATTATCAAAAAACTAATCGTAGACATCAATAAACCTAGGGTAGTAACTAATCGGATAGGTTTCACACTAAGACTAGTAATACCATCAAAAGCTAGATTTAACATCTTACTAAGCGGATATTTACTCTCTCCTGCAATACGTTCATACCGTTTATAGTAAACAGACGTACTTTTAAAACCAACCAATGGAAACATCCCTCTCAAAAAGAGATTGACCTCATTAAAACTAGCAAAGGATTGTAGAACTTTGGAAGATACCAAGCGATAATCTGCATGATTATAAACAGATTCTACTCCCATCCAATCCATTAACTTATAAAATGATTGAGCTGTTGTCTTTTTGAAAAATGTATCTGTATCACGATTATTTCTTACACCATAGACAATTTCTGAACCATTCATATACTCTTGAATCATTTCATCCATTGCATTTATATCATCCTGTCCATCACAATCAATAGATATTGTAATATCAGCATGATCTTTACTCTCCATCAAGCCAGCATAAACTGCATTTTGGTGACCTCGGTTACGACTCTGACGAATACCAATAAATTCTGGAAATTCTTGACATAATTCTGATATTATTTCCCATGTTCGATCTTTACTACCATCATCCACTAGCATAATCTTACTTACAGATGATATTTTAGATTGACTAATTAGATTAAGTAATTTTTGACGAAACTCCACAGACGTAATCGGTAAAACTTCTTCTTCATTATAACAAGGGATTACCATATATAAAATTGGTGCCTCCATAAATATAAACTCCTATGATTTTCTAGAAAAATATTTCATCAACCCTGCAGATGATACTGATGTAATTGCAGGCAAAAATTGTATAAGATAGCGAGTTCTTCCTCCTTCAAAAATCATGAGGAAAAGTAAACCACCAAAAATAGTTATCTGCATCCAAAGTAAATAATTATTATTTAATGAAAAGTATTTCCATGAATATACTGCCAACCCAAAAATGATAATGATCCAAATAATCTGCAAGATTCTAGCATAATGACTATATGATGAACCTGAAACATAGATAAACTGTCTAACTTTTGATGCTAAATTTGTCTGTTGAATTTTTTCAAGCCATGGAACAATAATTGGACTTTCCTCAGATAAAACTTGCTCCTGTAACCATCCAAACATCCCTTCATTAGTAATCCAATAAAATTTAAAAAAGAGATGGCCGACAAAACTATTGTATTGATAATTATCTAAACGCATATTTATCTCTTTTAATGCCTCTTTGTTTCTATTTTCACCAGTTGCCGACATTGCTTCTGGTGAAATATCACTATGTTGATTTCCTGAGTATGTTAACCCTAAATTGACATAGTGAAGAAGAGTGCGACTATAGTCTGGTTCATAACGAACAAACGACTGATTTTTAAGTAAAATATTACTACTTGTGTTAAAAATTGTAAAACCAATGGCAATAAATATAAGACTTTTTATCGTAATTTTTTTTATTTTTTTAGTCTCAAAGAATTTATATAGAAGCACAATCAAACCAGCAATGATAAAAATCATGACCGGAGGTCTAACACCATACGCTATGGCTACAAGAAATCCTGAAACAATTGAACTTATCCAATTGTTTTTTTGCAAACTTTGACTAATTGAAGCGATTAGGCAACTAACAAGAAATAAAGCTACTGGGTCTGAGTATGTATAAATATATTGAGGTGAACAACCAATAATCAAAACCATAAGAACAAATTGAATATCAGCCCAAAGTTGACTACCTAATTTTTTTGTTGTTCTATATGTAATCCAGATGGCTAAATCAATAAATACAATATTCCAAACTGCAAGTGCAAAAAGCATACTATCTTTAAAAATTAGATGGTTCAGCTTATACCAGATCAAAAATAAAAAATTATTTGGATAGATAGCAATATAATCACTTTGCGCTGCAAAATTAGGATCAACAGCAAGATTATAAACTATCGTAGTATCTGCCGATGCAAGTCTAAGGCTAGTAAAGATTATAAATAACTGAAATGATACTAAACCAGCTAATACAATCCACTTTTTAGCTAAAAGATAAGTAAATATTCTTTTGAAAAGTTTATGAAAACTACTTCTAAACAAGAACACAGCTAGAAAACTTACAGTAAGAAATATAAGAATTGTAGCTGAACCTGTATTTAAATTAGTTAAATCAAAATTTAAATATTGAAAGAAAAACATCAGGGTAGAATATACCCAAAATAGCATAATAACTGAAAAAATAGCATTCCCTATTTTTAATAATCTCGACATTAGAACTCCTTCTATTTCTCAATCTCAAAAAATTCTGGCGATGATTTTATATAACCTTTACCAATTGTTATATCATATTGTAATAATTTTAAATCATCAGCTATCTGCTGTTGTTCCTCAGTAAATTCCTCTTTGTCAATACTTGCTTGAATTAAAATATCTGTAAGAAGCGCATAGTAAGGTGAAACTTTTGAATCAGTGTGGGCAAAAAGTTCTGCAATGAAGTCACTTGAATTCACCAATGGATAATTCTGTTTTTTAGATGTATGATTACTCCAAATAAAATAATCTGTTTGATACTGACTTTCTGGATTGTCTTCAAATGCTTTATCTGGATATAAGCCAGGAAGATGATCACCATAAAAGACCACAGTAATATCTTTTTTGACCTTAGATAACTCTTTTAAAAACTTTTCAGTTGCCGCATCTGTATAACTTAATAAACGAGAATATTCTGTTAATGCACCATTTTGTTGGTCAGAAAAATTTGTTCCGCTAGCAACAATGTCACTTGGTTGCCCAACAGACCATGGACTATGATTTTGCATGGTTATTACAGAGAAAAATTGACTTTCTTGCTCATTTATATTCTCTAATATGTTTCTATAAACAGTTTCATCACTAATGCTGACGCCAGTTTTTTCAGGATTTGAAAACTTTTCGTTACTATCAGTATTAAAAATTAGTTTACTAAAACCCAAATCCTCATAGATAGTTTTTCTACTATAGTTGTTCGCACCTGACGGATGCATTACAATTCTATTTTCACTTTCAAATTGCTCACTAATTGAAGGAAATATAGACATTTTAGGTACTACTTCTGTATAAATTACAGAAACTGTTGAAGAATAATTATAGTATGGTAATCCAGTCAATGCTTGAAACTCCATATTTGCGGTTCCACCACCATATCCATCTGAACGCATCAAGCCACTGGAGGTACCTGACTTAATTTTCTTAATATTTTCCAAAATATCCTTATTAATCGAAACTCCATCTACACGCTCTGGGTCTGAAAAACTCTCACTTAGAACATAAATAATAGTTTGATCTGCAATTTGATTTTTTCTTGCTTTATTAATCTCTTCAGCACGTTTAGAATACTTATCAATTAGTTCTTCAATAGCTTTTTTACTATAGTTTTTAGGTTTAACCATTATTGGTTTGGTTAGTTGTTTTGTCCATACATAACTTAGGGACTTGTATCTTGCATTTGCTTCAAAACCAAACCAAGTAATATCATACCAATTATTTACTCGAGATAGTATCGGAATTCCACTCACCACTCTTGCATTTTCTTCGTTGGTAAAAACTTGTAAAACAAAAGTACTCATCAAAAATACTACCCCAAGCATACTGAAGCGTACTTTCCAAAATTTGATTATCTGCCCTACAAAAATTCTCTTGTTCAAATAAATTATTAAGAAAATTCCCAAACCAATAATCAAAATTGCAAGGAAGACATAAAATTGAGAAACAAAGCTTGTTACAGTATTTAATTCTTTTAACCAAATTAAATCTGTAACTAGTAGAGGTTCACTTCGCATACTAACTTTAATATTATTAATTATTGTAATGAAAGTACCTAACATTATCAAGAGAACAGTTGTTACCACATATCTATTAATAAGTAGATAAAGTACAAGGTTCACAACCGTTAAAAATAATAATTGATATAGTGTGGCTCCAGGAAAAATATAATGACCAAGTAATTCACTGTCTCCTCGAACTCCAAGTTGAAAAAAGTAATTGAAAACAAGAGACAATATAAGACTGGTTGAAAAAGCCAAAGAAAAACTTGATTTATTATTTGTAATATCGATTATACTTTTAAGTCCAGTTATCGTTACTATCGTTACAAACATTGTGAAAATAAATAACCTTGAACTAAGATAAGATACATATGAATAAAAATTTTGCGTTTCAACAATGCCCTGTAAAGACTCATTTAATATTGCTATTATTTTACTGTCTGATATAGTTAATATCGTCATCAGTAAAGCTAAACTATAATCTTTACCTTGATACTCTTGTAATGAACTATCAAGCCTTCTGATAATCGGATACTTATTAGATAATTTTTGAATGCTGTATCCCATTAACAAAATGATAGCTACAATACATAAACCTTGAATTTCAAAAAATTGATTCCCTATAATATCGTAAGGTTTAAAATTTTCATTATTGAGATTTCTAGTAATCAACAAAAGATAGGAAATTAACAAATATATAAAATAAGAAATCCTCAACTTCTGTAAATATAACTTATTTAAATCCCGATATATATAGAATGATAGTATTACAACCGAAAATATACTAAGAAAAAATAGAAACGTTTGTAAACTTTGAAATTCGCTATTAAGACTCACTCCTGATAACAATTGAACATTTGTAATAAAATAATTCAAACAAAATGTAACTAAAAACAGGACTAAATAATGTAAATTGGCATCAATATTAATTTGCTTTAATCGTTCAATCATGATTTTATCTTTTCTACACCTCGCTTCAAGATGTACTTTGTAGTGTTAACAATAGCTTTTCGAAGGTATTTGATTGCACCAGAAATGCCACCAAAATAAGTAAAATCTATGTAAGCGTATGGACTGAATTGCTCTAATTGTCTCTTATTGAGAACGCGATTATCTACATAAGCAGGGATGGCATTAGGATTTTGACGAATTCTAAAGTCATAACCTTGTGCCCAAGCAACATAGACAACCATACGCTCAATTGCGTGCAAAATCGTATTCTGTGGCAATGGTTCTTTTGGTACATCTTTATCATCAATATTAAGCTCAAATAAAGGTTTCAAAGCATCATATTTGAACCAAATAAATGTTCCATATGACATGACAAATACGTCACTATCCTTGAAAATCATCTCTTTGGTCATCCCCATATCCTTCCACATTTGCTCCATATATGGAACCATACCTAGTTCCGTCCATGGATCCATGCGAACAAATCGGAAATAAGATGGAATATCCGCAATCATCAGTCCTAAATCTTCATCTTCTGCAAAACTTGACAAAATTGCTGCAGATGGTTCGACTAACATGTCAATTAGTTCTGTACGCCAACTCTGACCAGCCCAATAATCTGCTTCCTTTGATTTTTTGGTGTGAAAGTGTCCAATATAATCATACTGTTCGAGGTGTTCTTTTAATTTGAACATAGGAAGGACATCGCGTCCAATATTACCAGTCAAAACAATTTCAGCTTTAACTTGGCGTTTATCTAAAATTTCCTGAATCTCAGTTTTTTTCGTCTCCGTATCTGTAGTCAGAAATAGGTCATATGAAAATTGAAACTTTGAAAAACTTTCTAAAAATTCTTCTAAGAGATCAACATAAAAAGTATGCAAGTGGATCGCAATTTTTTTATCCATAAATTTAGGATTAACTTGGCTAGATGTGTGATATTTTTGAGCTAAAAGATAATCTGCTGTCGGATCAAACATTTTAGACATGTGGTTAATCATAAGATTTTGCGGATAGTCAGAGTGTTTCGCTAGCTCTTTCAAGAAAAATGGAGCATACAATTGATTCCCCTCTAGTGCTTTCACTTTTAGGAAAGGGACACGTTTTTCAATGATTGCTGTTGGATTATAATAGGAAAAATCTGGATGTAGCATTCCCGAAATATCTTCATTTGTGGTGTCAAAAACAACACCATATGACAATCCAGCATCTAGTAAACTTGTAGTTATTTTTGTCTCATATTGGTCAATTACCTCTTGAACATCTGTTTTTTCAGTAATCCCCTGCCAAAATGTTTTAAATGCTGGATGAGTTATAGCTGAATTTTTAAATGATAAATAATAACTCTGTAAATGCTCGCGAAATCCTTGAGAAGTTAGCGACTTAGCTGTTTCTCTATTATTTGTCATTCCCCAGAAGTCAATAGTTCCATCAGATTCAAATCTTTCATAGATAGGTGCCATTTCCCATAGTGGTCCAAAGCATGTATCATTCATCAAGGTAACTGAATCATAATCTGATAAATTTTCAAATCCGACATGAGTCATAGCATCTCGCCAAGCTGAAAAATCATAACCTGAATTTTGACGTTGAATAAACTCATCAATAAGTGATTCATTTTTTAAAAGTTCAATCTTGTTAGCTGGAAACTGGCTATTAGAAATAAATATAACTTTCGAAAAAAGTGGTCGCATTTTGGTCAATTGATAATGAACATGCGAACTAAATTCATTATATTTATTAAAATGAACATATAAAAGCAAACGCTTCATTTGTTTCTCCTAAAGAAATTTATTATTTTAGTGGGAATAGTCCATCTTCTGGAACTAATAACGCTGTTGTATTGGTTTGTAATAGAAATAAGGTCCTTTTGTTGATTCTCTATTATTCTTTTCAATTGATTATTTTCAATTTCTAAACTCTCTGCACGAGCTTGTTTTTGTTTCAAATCCAAAACTTCTCGACCTAATACTTTCATACCAAAGTCTTCTGAATAAATATCATCAATTTCAAACATTTCATACTCCAAAATGAGGTTTTTACCAAAAAATTCTGGAATATCATAGATAATCTGTGGATCTGTATTTTGGAAAATAAATGAATGACCAAGTGAAATACCATTTGAAAAAGATGGAATAATTTCAGTTTGATATTTTGAACTGATTAATTTTACACTTGAAAAAAAACTAGGGTTTTCACTCAAATCAACACGAATTCTTCCGCAATTTTCTGGTAATTGAATCTCAATTGACTCTTTTTTAGAAAATGGAATTTGAAAGATTTTATCTTGCCTAAATTGATTGTTTTCATCCGCAAAATATATGGTCGTTTTCTCGAGTCCAATCTGCCCTAAGCCGCCTTCTTTCTTCGTTAATTCCAACTCATATCGGTTATTGCGATCTAATAGAATGTCCAACATCTTCCGATAATCACTTGTTGGATACTTAACTACATAGTCTTTTTGAGTCTCTAATAAGCGATTAAAACGGTATTCTATCTTTGAGAAATCTTTTGGACGAGAATCGGAACCGTGGTTAACACGATAGGCTACGCAAGCCTCTGGTAGGTAGGATAAGTCTGTTCTTTGAAACAATTCCAATTGTATATCAAAGGTATCATCAGATGTTGAAGTATCAATACTCTCATTTACTTCTTTCATCAGATTAGTATCAACCAACCACGTAGATGGAGCAGTAAATCCTCTGGTTGTAAGCATTGTTTCAAAATTATGTGCCTTTGGTACAATTTTTGATTCAAAAACAGCATTTGCAAAAATAACACCTTGTTCATCTACATAATCAATATCTGTACAATTCCATTTTGATGTTGGATGTAATTGTAACAGTTGAACCTGTTTCTGAAGTTTTTCTTTGTCAATCCAAAAATCATCACCGTCACATCGTGCAATATATTGTGAATTTACTTCTCTACAAATTGCTACCCAAGTTTTTGCAATGCCAATATTTTCTTGATTATAAAATGCTCGAATGCGTTCTGGGTATCGTTCAACATATTCACGAATAATTTTAGCTGAACCGTCTGTTGAGCAGTCATCTATTAATAAGATTTCATACGGAAATTCTGTCTGTTGAGCTAGAAAACTTTCAATCGATTCTCGTAGCCAAGGCTCCTTATTAAAAACCGTACACACTATTGATACAAGAGGATTTGACATAACTTCTCCTTCTACTCAATTATGTTCCAATTACCATTTCGTTTTACTAATCCTGCAGCTGAGTCATTTGCTGAAAAGTCATCATTTGTAATGTCTGTCCTTGTCACAAATATCATTGGAGCATGTTCAGAAGTCGCAAATGCCAACATTTCACGATTTTTTCCTAATATCGTAACTTGTAATTTCAATTTGACATCATTAATTGCTGCTAAGCTACAAGAATAGCGTAAGATTTTGTGTCCTTTTGTATTTGTTGGAAAATCATAGCTATTATCGTTATAAATCCAAATGTTACGATCAATATCCGTCATACAGAATACTGCATGCGTTTCAATCTCTTCCAATACATCATAAGAAATTTCAAATTCAACTTGTTGGTCTTGTGAAACACGTTGAGGCGATAGTAGTTTAACTTGCAAATTATCAACTAATACAGTCGGTTTCTCATCTTCAATTTTAACTTCTTCAACTATTTCTTCTTGCTTTTCATCAACCTTTGGTTGAGCTTGGACCACAGTATTGTCTAAACTGTACTGATTAGCTACATCGCTTGGGTCTCCCAGGGCTTTAACTAAGCCATTTTCAATCAATACCGCCTTGTTGCAATACTTCTTAACTGCTCCCATATCATGGGTTACAAGAATGGTTGTTTTTCCGCTTTTCTTCCGCTCTTGGAAGTAGTCATTACACTTGCGTTGGAAGGCCTCATCACCAACTGCCAAGACTTCGTCCAAAATCAAAACATCACCTTGAGCCTTTATGGCAACTGAGAAGGCCAAACGTACTTGCATACCACTTGAATAGTTTTTGAGTTTCTGGTTCATAAATTCGCGCAACTCAGCAAAATCAACAATATCATCATACATAGCATCGATTTCTTCCCTAGAAAAACCAAGTAAGGCCCCATTCAAATAGACGTTTTCACGACCAGTTAATTCGGGATTAAAACCAACTCCAAGCTCTATAAAGGAAACAAGTTTTCCATCAACTGTCACAGAACCTTTTTCAGGGACATAAATTTGAGAAATAATTTTCAATAAAGTTGACTTTCCTGAACCATTTCGACCAAGAATTCCAAAAAAGTCACCCTTTTCAACTTCAAAGGAAATATCTTTAAGAACATGTTGTTCCTTATAGCCTTTAATCCCTCTGAATCGATTCACCATTGTCGTACGCAAGCTTTGAGTAGCTTCGGTTGGTAATTTAAAAAACTTGCTGACGTGATCGACTTTTACTGCAATATTCTTTTCTGTCATTAGAGAATCTCCGCAAATTTCTTAGAATGTTTATTAAATACTCGAACTCCAATCACAAAAACAATAATTGGGATCAAATATGGAATCAATACAATGGCCTTGTTGTTGATAACTTGCCATACAGGTAGATTTGCTTTATCAATCACAAAATAACGCATATCCTGAATGATTTGTGCCATTGGGTTTAACATGATTAATTTGGCAGCTACTACACTTTGATTCATCACAAATGACAAGGAATAAATGATTGGTGTCGCATACATTCCTGCCTGCATCACAACTTCCCAGATTTGTGACAAATCACGGAATCTTACAAATAAAGTTGAAAGAATAAATGCAATTCCTGTTGCTAATAAGAACAACTCCAGAAATAATGGGATTGCCATGATAACGGTCCAAGTGAACTGAACACCGTTAAATAATGAAAAGATAAGTACAACGACTAAATTGATTGAAAAGTTAATAGCTGCTCCAAATACAGCCGACAAAACAATAATTTCCTTAGAAAAGTTTAATTTTCTCAACAAGTCGCCTCGTGTCACGATGGAAACCATCCCCATATTGGTTGCTTCTGAAAAGAATGACCAAATGACATTTCCCAGCAAAAGCGCTACTGGAAAGTGTGGTACATCCCCTCCCAAGCGTAAGAAATGAATGAAAACGACATACATAATCGCAAACAGCATTAGAGGTTTCAAAATTGACCAAAGATAGCCGATGACCGAACCTTGGTATCTCAATTTAAAATCAGTTTTAATCAATTCCCTTAAAAGAATTCGATTTTTTGTGGAAAATAAATCCATTATTACTCCTTAATATATGCAAATTTTGTCACAATCAGTGTTGAAAATACAAGTGTATGGAAAGCCTTGTTTTTTCTCAAACCATATTTTCTCAACGTTTTGAAGCGTTCTAGAAATGGCTTATCCATGATAGATACAAAGGCCTGAACCAAGTCTCTATCTGCATCTTTCAGAGGCATTTCTAAGAGATAAGATGCTTGTTTTTGGCTATTTTTTATCAATTCCCAATACACCTTAAATAGAATATGCGGACGAATCCATTTCTTGAAGCGTTTGGAGAGGGTCCTAGCTCCCAATACATTGTCAGAATGTTGTCGATAGAGTTCTCCAGCCTGATCGATATAGACTAGCTTTCCAAATGCAGAAGCTAGCAAGGCTAGGTACCAATCATGCATGAGGATGTCTTCCGTTCCGGACCACAAAGTAGAAAGCGAGTGGTTGATCATGGCAACGCCGCCTGTCACTGTATTTTCAGTCAATTCTTGAACAAGCTGTGTATTGGCATGATGGGACTGAGAACGAATCATACTCTCTACCATCACTTCTAACTCTTCATTGACCACTTTCAAATCCATATAAACCATCAAGGGTTGATCAACAGAGTAAGTCTGAGCAGTTTGTAAACTAACTTCCAACTTATCTGGTAACCAGACGTCATCCTGATCACTAAAGAAATAAAAGTCTGCCTTCTCATAGTGAAGGAGGCGATGAAAGCTCTTAATGACTCCAAGATTTTTATGACTGTCCTTTTCGATAAAACGAATACGGCTGTCTTCTTTTTCAAGTTCTTCGATGATTTCACGTGTTTTATCAGAAGAACCATCATCACGAATCAACAAGGTCCAGTCTGTAAATGTTTGTTCTTGAATCGAACGAATTTGCTCTCTCAAAAACTGTTGACCATTATAGGTCGACATCAAAATATTTACTTTCATTGTAAAAATAATTCCTCATATTCTCGGACAATTTTATCCCAAGTATAGGCATTTTTCATATGATTTTTCGCTCTCTGACCCATGTCAAAAGCCTCAGCTTCTTGATCAATGCGATTGATTAGTTGACTGAGATTGCCTGGCTCTTTTGTCCAGTAGCGTGCTCCGTCCAGAGCTACTTTTTGGTTAAAATCAACACCTAGAACTAAGTTTTCATTTGTCTGTGCTAGAGCTTCAAGTAGACTAGGGTTGGTGCCCCCTACTTCATGTCCATGAATATAGGCACGGCATTGATTACGGAGATATTTGAGTAAATTGGTATCGTAAACTGTGCCGACAAATTTAATCCGCTTATCTCTAGAAAAATCTGTCTCCTCTTCTAGTTTTTGAAAATATGCAGAGCCCTCATAGTTCGCAACGATAACCAAGTCTCTTTTGGTATCACTGGCCATGAATTCTTTAATAGCTGTTAAATAATTGTTCTCAGGCACGAAGCGACCGATAATTAAATAGTATTCCTTTTCCTTCACATTCCATTGACCAAAAAAATTCAATACGGCCTCGCTATCAGACTGATAGTCAGTCGGACTTAAATCTGTACCATAGGCGATAAATCGTGTATGAGTTCCTGGATAGGCTTCTTGAATGTAGTTTTCAATACCTTCATTATCTGCAATCAATAAGTCTGCATGTTTTGCCATGGCTTTTTCTGCATATTTTAGATAAGACTGGACTGGTTTGGACCACTTTGTCCGTTTCCATTCTAAACCATCAGGATTGACAAACAAGGTCCCGCCTACAGAGTGAATCTTCTTAGCAAAGGGAGCTATGAAACCACCTATGGTATTTCCCAAAATATAGAAAATAGGTTTCTCCATCTCTTGAGCTTTCACCAAGTCAAGGGCATAGGAAATGGCCATCATGTCATAGGCAATGACACGGGCTGGACCAAGTTTTGGGGGATTGATAGTAAAGCAATCAGCCCCTTTATAATCTGTATGTTGGTGGTGACTGCTGTCCGATAGACAGGCCACATGGTAGCGAATAGTGGGGCTTACTTGGTTGGAAACCAGTTGCTCGACAAAGGTTTCAAAACCTCCGTACTGAGCAGGTAAGCCACGGCTACCGATGATAAAAATGTGTTTCATAAAAATATCTCAAAAAAATAGTAATCAGATAATTATACCATAATTTCTACTGAAATTCATGAAATTCCTGTAACCCTTACACGATTGGGCATCCGTTGGACCAAAAAAGAGAGGACAAATCCTTGTCCTCTCCAAAATCAGAATATCATATTATACCACAACTAATCATACTGTTGAAGTCGATATTTCTCAATCAGTGATTTTAATTTATTTCCATAATTTGGATCCGTCGCATATCCAGACTTCTGTAGTGCGGCTACTGCATCTGAATAATTGCGTGCCTGTCTAAATTGTGAATAATTCTGCGTTCTCCATGGTGTAGATGTAAAGAATTTACTATAATCTAATAGACTTGCCGTTGCAGAGTCATAGGCTCTAAACACTGCATTCTCTGTTCTAGGAACGCCATTTCGAACTTCTGTAGTAGGTAGGGTAATAGTTTTCCCTTTCCAGCTGGCATCAGCTTTAATACCAAAGTAATTATTGGCTTGTTTTGCCAAAGTTGAATTACCCCAACCACTTTCTAAAATAGCTTGAGCAACCATTACACTTGGTAAAATTCCTGATGATTTGGCAACTACTTGAGCTGCTGGTGCTAGAGTATTGATGAAGCGACGCTGAGCATCAGTCATTTGCACTTGGCTAGACTGTGTCGAAGTACTACTTATAGCCGTCACTCCACCAGTGCTTACTTTCCCCCAACAATACCATACCAATTCGCAATACCTTGTGCTAAAGCTTTTGCGAGTTTTGTTTGATAAGAATCTTGTTTAATCACTTGCAATTCTGAAGGATTATCCATAAAGCCCATCTCAACTAGGACTGCAGGAATTTTCGTTTCACGAAGAACTGCAAATGTCTCACGTTTAACACCACGGTTATAGGCTCCAGTTTCCTTAATCAAGCTTGCTTGAACTTGGTTTGCCAATGTTTGACTCTCAGCAAGTCGAGTTGGATCATTGTGATAAGCTTGGTTAATTTTTGATGGGTATGATGGATTACTTTGATACCAGTAAGTCTCAATTCCTTTAGCTCTAGTTGTACCAGCACCAGTTGCGTTGAAATGAAGACTGATAAACAAGTCAGCATTACTGCTATTTGCCATACGTGAACGTTCTGTAACAAAATCAACATTGTAATCAGCTGTCCGTGTCATTAACACATTGATACCAAGTGCGAGCAAGTTGGCTTTCAATTTATTGGCTACGTTCATTGCAAGAGTTTTTTCATGAACACCTCCATAAGAAGCGCCTGAGTCTGCACCACCATGACCTGGATCAATATAAACAGTAAATGAGCGTTGCGGTGAGCGTTGTGAATATGTGCCGGCTGGTAAGTTAGCATGCGCAGCTCCAACCATTGCCATACTGCCATCTGTTCCACGGTAATAAACGTGTGAAGTGTAATTTCCAGACTCATTCTTATGCTGAGAACTTAAAACTGTCAGACGATAACTTCCATCTGATTGACGCGTCGCTTCATGCCAAATAATGTCATCTTGGTCATTTTTATCAGTCCAAGTTGGAACTAAAACTTTATCCAAAGCTACAGGTGAGATGACATCTTTAATAACAACATCAAATGAACCTCTTTGTGAATTAACATTTGTAACAGTGATAGTTCCTGATGCTTTCGCTGGTGTAGCAGGAGCCTGTAGTTCAGCAGTGACTGCTCCAACTCCTGTCATGCTTCCATCCGTGCCACGGTAATATACGTGAGAGATATATTTACCAGTTTCGTTGTTATGTTCGAATTTTTTAACTGTATATTTGTAAGTACCATCTGATTGACGACTGGCTTCATGCCAAATGATATCATCTTGATTTTTATTCTCAGTCCAAGTTGGTACTAACACTTTATCAATCGTTACTGGCGATTTTACTTCTGAAATAATGACATCATACGTACCAGTATTTGAATTAATGTTTGCAACAGTCACCTTAGCACTTGCAGTTTCAGGTGTTTTTTCTACAGTTTGTGAAGCTGGTAGTGTTACTGTTGTTGTTCCAACAAAGGTACGACTTCCATTGTTTCCTTGGTAATAAACAGTTGTAATATACTTCCCGGTTTCATTTTTATGCTCAGACTTCTTAACAAGAGCTTCATAACTACCATCTGACTGACGGACCGCTTCATAGAACACGATATCATCTACACTCTTATTTTCAGTCCAGGTTGGTACAATGACAGATTTGACACCGTTTGGTGACGATACATTTGTAATTTTAACTACAAATGAACCTTCTTCAGCATTTACATTTGAAACTGAGATTGTTCCAGAAAGCTTGTTTGAAGTCGTAGGTTGAGTTGGAGCTACTGGTACAGTCGCTGTCGTTGCACCGATATAGGTACGTTTGCCATCTTTACCTTGATAGTAAACATGGGAAATGTAACTTCCTGTCTCATTTTTATGCTCTGACTTTTTAACTGTGTACTTGTAGCTACCGTCAGATTGACGACTAGCTTCATGCCAAATAATATCATCTTGACCTTTGTTTGAGGTCCAGGTTGGCACGAGAACTTTATCTAGTGCGACTGATGATTTCACCTCTGAAATCACTACATCATAGGTACCTGCTGAAGCATTGATATTGGAAACTGTTATCTTACCGCTGGCTTTTTCAGGTGTTGGAGCTACTGGTACAGTCGCTGTCGTTGCACCGATATAGGTACGTTTGCCATCTTTACCTTGATAGTAAACATGGGAAATGTAACTTCCTGTCTCATTTTTATGCTCTGACTTTTTAACTGTGTACTTGTAGCTACCGTCAGATTGACGACTAGCTTCATGCCAAATAATATCATCTTGACCTTTGTTTGAGGTCCAGGTTGGTACGAGAACTTTATCTAGTGCGACTGGTGATTTCACCTCTGAAATCACTACATCATAGGTACCTGCTGAAGCATTGATATTGGAAACTGTTATCTTACCGCTGGCTTTTTCAGGTGTTGGAGCTACTGGTACAGTCGCTGTCGTTGCACCGATATAGGTACGTTTGCCATCTTTACCTTGATAGTAAACATGGGAAATATAATTTCCTGTCTCATTTTTATGCTCTGACTTTTTAACTGTGTACTTGTAGCTACCGTCTGATTGACGACTAGCTTCATGCCAAATAATATCATCTTGGCCTTTGTTTGAGGTCCAGGTTGGCACGAGAACTTTATCTAGTGCGACTGGTGATTTCACTTCTGAAATCACTACATCATAGGTACCTGCTGAAGCATTGATATTGGAAACTGTTATCTTACCGCTAGCTTTTTCAGGTGTCGTAGAAACTGTTTGTGCAGCTGGTAAGGTCGCTGTTTTAGTTCCGACAAAAGTACGATTCCCATTGTTTCCTATGTAATAAACTGTTGTAATATATTTTCCTGTCTCATTTTTATGCTCTGATTTTTTGATGATTGCTTCATAACTTCCATCAGCTTGGCGAACCGCTTCATGGAAGACAATATCATCAACACTCTTATTTTCAGTCCATGTTGAAACTAAGACAGATTTCACACCATTCGGAGATGACACATTTGTAACCTTGACTACAAACGAACCATTCTCTGCATTGATATTGGAAATAGAAATCGTTCCTGAGAGTTTATTTGAAGTAGTTGACCCTGAATTCGTCGTAGCTAGATTTGCTACTGTTGCTCCAATATAGGTTTGCTTCCCATCTTTTCCGCGATAATAAACATGGGAAATATAATTTCCTGTCTCATTTTTATGTTCTGACTTTTTAACAGTATATTTATAACTTCCATCGGCTTGACGACTTGCTACATGCCAAATGATATCATCTTGACCTTTATTTTCAGTCCAGGTTGGGACATATACTTTATCTAAAGCTGTTGGTGAATATACATTTTTAATAACAACATCGTAAGTACCAGCTTGAGTGTTTACATTCGCAACCGATACTGTTCCTGTTGGTTTTGGTTCCTGTAATGTCGCCGAAGTCGTACCAATACCTGTCAAGGCACCGTCTTTTGTTAAATAATAAACATGTGAATGATATTTACCAGTTGTGTTCTTGTGCTGTGCTTTATTTACAGTTAATTTGTAGCTTCCATCTAATTGACGCTTTGCTTCATACCATAAAATATCGTCTTGACCATTAACTTCAGACCAGGTCGGCACGAATACTGTCTTGATTTCTTTGGCAGAAGAAACGTTTGTTACTCGTACATCATAGGTACCTTTTTGAGAATCAACATTAGACACCGCTACATGGTTTGGTGTAGATACTGTAGCAGTTGATGTTGTTGTAGCCGTCTCTGTTGATGGAACTGCAGATCTCGCTGATACTGCCGAAGTTGTGGCATTTGTAGTAGCTGTTGATGTTGATGGAGTAGTTGAACTACTTGACTGACTTGAAGCTGTAGTAGGCTGTACACTTCTCAATTGAGTTGTACCTGCTGCAGAAGTTGATGTACTTGTCGTAGTTGATGTTGTAGTGCTTGCAACAGCAGGCGCTACTGTTGTCGCCGTAGCTTGGGTGGTATTAGCCGGAACCTGCGTTGAAGTGCTTGGTACAGATTGTGTACTTGAAACTGCTGCATCACTTTCTGAGCTAACTTCAGTTACAACAGGTTTTGTTGCAGTGTCTACTGAAGTTGAACTCGTTCCTGTAGTGCTAGATGAGTTTGCAGTCGTATTGCTTGAATTTGTTGATTGACTTTCTATTTCTGTGCCTTGTGAAACCTGATCTGTTGCTTCCAAAACAGTATTCGCATGAACCAAATGACTCTGAAGTGTCCAGGCACACAAAGAAAGAAATAATAATGATTTCTTTTTCACAAATAACTCCTATCCAAATGAATTGACTATCGTTAAATTTTTGTAAAGATAAACTTTAACATAGTCTGACTAATCAATTATAGCACACATTATAAAATATGGAAAGTATTTTGATAAAGATATTATACATTTAAAAATGAGGCTGGACAAAAAGACCAACCTCACTTTTCATAGTTCTTGTCAACATCTCAGCGCAGTGGTTGATTGGCAGATTTGTTCGCGTTTCACACTCCAAATCTGACCTAATCAACTGTGCGGGGGTGGGAAGACGAACTCTTTTAAGACTGGTCGAGTTCTTTCCCACTCCCATTTCTTAAGTATTGCATTATTTTTGCAATTTGGCAATACAAATTAACAACCTTGAAGAATGACAAATCGTCTTTTCCACTCAAAATAACTTGTTTTTCAATTCATCAGACTAACTGTATTTCGAATGAATTTTGGACAATTGATTTAATCATTTTTGCGACGGCGTTTTGCTGTAATAGCAAATGTACCTAGTAACATTGCTGCTCCAATTGCTCCTGCTGCAGTAGATGCATCTTCGCCCGTATTTGGTAGTTGCCCAGATCCAACTTGTGATTTCGCACTAGTATGTTGTTGCTCAGAAGGTACTTCCGTTACAGACTTCGGTATATCCTGAGTTGGAGTCGTTGGAATATCTTGCTTGTTATTACCTGGTACACTTGGCTGAACCGGAGTCGGTTTTACAGGAGTAGTTGGCTCAGCAGGTTTAGGTTGAACTGGGGTTGGGGTCTCAACCTTGCGGTAAACATGCGTGGTGTTGCCATCTGAGTCTGTCACGGTACGAACGAATTCGTAGCCTGCGATAGACTTGCTTGGTGTTGTGCCGTCCTCTTGCGGTGCAATTGGAGTGCCACTTTCATCTACGTGGTTGGTTACAACTTTCTTAGCAGGCGTCTCAACCTTGCGGTAGATGTGCGTGGTGTTGCCATCTGAGTCTGTCACGGTCTTAACAAACTCGTATCCTTCGATAGACTTACTTGGTGTTGTGCCGTCCTCTTGCGGTGCAATCGGAGTACCATTTTCATCTACGTGGTTGGTTACAACTTTCTTAGCAGGCGTCTCAACCTTGCGATAGATATGCGTTGTGTTACCATCTGAGTCTGTCACGGTACGAACGAATTCATAGCCTGGGATTGACTTGTTAGGTGTTGTACCCTCTTCTTGCGGTGCGATTGGGTTACCGTTTTCGTCAACGTGATTTGTTACAACTTTCTTAGAAGGTGTTTCAACCTTGCGGTAAACATAAGTTACAACTGTTTCACCTTCTACAACTGTACCAGTTTCTGTACCGTCTGTACGAATAAGTTCGTAAGTTGTACCATCTGCGGTCGTAATCGTAGTTGGCTTGTTATCTGTTGTATCGTAGGCTGTACCTACATCTGAAGATGGAGTATCAGTTACTGGGGTTGCAATGACTGTTCCGTCTTCTGTGACATAGTGAACAACAACTGTACCTTGTTTAATAGATGGGGTTGGACTTGAAACCTTACGATATACGTATGTTACCTGAGTTGTACCTGCTACAACTTTACCTGACTCTTCACCTTTGGTCAATACTGGAAGGAGTTCGTAAACAGAACCGTCCTCTGTGGTAATTGTTGTCGGTTTGTTATCTGTTGTATCGTAAACTGTACCTGTTGATGAAACTGGTGTATCAGTCACAGGTGCTTTGATTACATTTCCATCAGTATCAATATAGTTGACAACTACATCACCAGTAACTTCTTCATAAACATAAGTAACTTGCTTATCTTCTCCTGAAGTGATGGTTCCGTTTTCTTCCCCAGTAGTTAATTTTGGAACGATTTGGTAAGTTTTACCATCTTCAGTTGTAATAACTGCTGTTTTTTGTTCTTCAGTAGAATATGTCTTACCTGGTTCGGCATTCACTTCGTCCTTGACAGGAGTCTTGAGTACTGTACCGTCAGTTGTTACATAATTGACTGTTACAGATCCTGCTGGTTCGTAAACATACTGAACTGTTGTAGTACCTTCAACAACTGTACCTTTCTCCGTAGCTGATGTGTCTTTCACTTCTTTGTAGAAGTAAGTCACACCATCTTTAGTGATCGTTGTCGGCTTATGATCGAGAGTTTCATACACAGTACCAGTCGTAGTTTCTGGAGTATCTACAACATCTTCTGCAATCTTTTCACCTGCAGTGTTATAGTATTCAACCACTACATTACCTGTTTGAACAACTGGAGTTGGGCTTGAAACTTTACGATAGACATAAGTTACTTGAGTCGTACCAGCGACTACTTTGCCTGACTCCTCACCCTTAGTCAATACAGGAACTAATTCATAAACAGAACCGTCCTCTGTGGTGATGATTGTTGGCTTGTTATCTGTTGTATCGTAAGCTGTACCTGTTGATGTCAAGTCGGTATCTGTCACAGGAGCCTTGATAACATTGCCTTCTGTATCGATATAGTTAACAACAACATCACCGGTAACTTCTTCATAAACATAGGTAACTTGTTTATCTTCTCCAGAAGTGATGGTTCCATTTTCTTCACCTGTAGTCAATTTTGGAACGATCTGATATGTCTTACCATCTTCGGTTGTGATAACTGTTGGTTTTTGATCTTCAGTTGAGTATGTCTTACCTGGTTCAGCATTTTCTTCATCCTTGACAGGAGTCTTGATGACTGTACCGTCAGTTGTTACATAATTAACTGTTACTGAACCTGCTGGTTCGTAGACATACTGAACTGTTGTCGTTCCTTCAACAACTGTACTAGTTTCCGCTGCAGAAGTATCTTTCACTTCCTTGTAGAAGTATTTCACACCATCCTTAGTGATGGTTGATGGTTTGAACTCAACTGTACTATAAGCCGTTCCAGTCGCGGTTTCTGGAGTATCTACAACATCTTCGGCAATCTTTTCACCTGCAGTGTTATAGTATTCTACCACTACATTACCTGTTTGAACAACTGGAGTTGGGCTTGAAACTTTACGATAAACATAAGTTACTTGAGTCGTACCAGCGACTACCTTACCTGACTCAGCACCTTTGGTCAATACAGGAACGAGTTCGTAGACTGAACCGTCATCTGTTGTAATAGTTGTCGGTTTATTATCTCTTGTATCATAGTCAGTACCAGTTGATGTAACCGAAGTATCTGTCACAGGCGCCTTGATAACATTACCTTCTGTATCAATATAGTTAACAACTACATCACCTGTAATCTCTTCGTAGACATAGGTAATTTGTTTATCTTCACCTGAAGTGACTGTTCCAGTTTCTTCACCAGTAGTTAAGCTTGGAACAAGTTTGTAGGTCTTACCATCTTCAGTTGTGATGGTAGTTGGCTTGTTGTCTTCTGTTGAGTATGTCTTACCTGGCTCTGCGTTTTCTTCATCCTTAACTGGAGTCTTGATCACTGTACCGTCAGTAGTTACATAGTTAACAGTTACTGAACCTGCTGGCTCGTAGATGTAGGTCACTTCTATTGTTCCTTCTTTAACTTTACCAGTCTCATTGTCACCAGCCTTCGCTTCTTTATAGTAATATGTTACGCCATTATGATTGATAAACGCTGGTTTGTAATCAGTTATATCATAAGCGGTATCTACTGCTGCATCCGTTGTATCATTTACTGAAGTTGCGATGGTTTCACCATTCGTATTTACGTAGTTCACAACAACGCTACCGTTTGGATTTGGAGCTGGAGTTGTAACTTTTTGGTAAACGTAAGTTACTTGAGTTGTGCCTTCTACAACAGTGCCTTTCTCAGCAGCTGATGTGTCTTTCACTTCTTTGTAGAAGTAAGCAGTATATTAAATTATATCAAAGACATAACGATTTTTTCAAGAATTTACACTTACTTTTCTTTATTTTCGACCGAAATATTAGCGCAAAAAAAGGAAAGGCGAACCTTTCCTTTTCATCTTTCATTTCATTCAACCTGAAGGAAAAACAGGAAGTTTGAAATGAAATTAGTCTTCGTTGCGACGACGTTTGCCCGCAATAGCAAGAGCTGCTACAAGCATAGCCGCACCAAGTACGCCAGCTACTGATGAAGTTTCACCAGTATTTGGCAATTGACCTGGAGCTGCACTTGCAGGGGTTGCAGGAGTAGCCGGCTTACCTGGAGCTGGTGTCGCAGGGGTTGCAGGAGTTCCTGGCTTACCTGGTGTTGGTGTCACAGGAGTACCTGGACGACCTGGCTCTGGAGTTACAGGTGTAGATGGAGTACCTGGAGTCTTCTTACGGTAGATATGAATAGTATCACCGTTTGGAAGGGTAATTGTCTTGCCTGTAAACTCGTAACCTGGGATTGACTTATCTGGTGTTGTACCATCTTCTTGTGGGTTGATGATATTTCCATCTTCATCGACGTGGTTTGTAACAACTTTACGGTAGATGTGAGTTGTATTACCATCACTGTCAGTTGTAGTCTTCACATAGACGTAACCTGGGATTGACGTACCTTTGTTTGGTGTAGTGCCATCTTCTTGTGGTGAGATAACATTGCCATTTTCGTCAACGTGGTTAGTTACAACTGTCTTAGCAGGTGTTACTTTACGGTATACGTGAGTTGTATTGCCATTCTCATCTGTAGTTGTCTTACCTGTGAACTCGTAACCTGGGATTGACTTGTTAGGTGTTGTACCATCTTCTTGTGGTGCAATTGGGTTACCTTCTTCGTCAACGTGTTTAGTTACAACTGTCTTAGATGGCGTTACTTTACGGTATACGTGGGTTGTATTGCCGTTTTCATCTGTAGTTGTCTTACCTGTGAATTCGTATCCTGGGATTGACTTGTTAGGTGTTGTACCATCTTCTTGTGGTGCAATTGGGTTACCTTCTTCGTCAACGTGTTTAGTTACAACTGTCTTAGCTGGTGTTACTTTGCGGTATACGTATGTTACTACAGTTTCACCTTCGACAACTTTACCATTTTCAGTACCGTCAACACGAACGAGTTCATAAGTTGTACCATCTTCTGTCGTGATAGTTTTTGGTTTGTTATCTGTTGTGTCATAAGACTTACCAGCAGGTGCATCTGTTTCATCATTTACAGGTGACTTGATGACTGTACCATCTTCAGTAACGTAGTTCACGACTACTGTACCCTTAGGAGTTACTTTACGGTAAACGTGAGTCACATTGCCATCTTCATCAATAGTAGTCTTACCTGTGAACTCAAAATTCGGAATAGATCTATTTGGCTTCGTACCATCTTCTTGAGGTGAAATAGACTTACCATTCTCATCAACGTGGTTGGTTATAGGAGATTTAACTGCGCTAGATACTTTACGGTATACGTAAGTTACTTGAGTTGTACCTTCTACAACAGAACCATTTTCATTACCTTGAGTCAATACTGGAACGATTTCATAAACTGAGCCGTCAGCTGTTGTAATGGTTGTTGGTTTGTTATCTGTTGTATCGTAAGATTTACCTGTTGAAGTTGAGCTTGTATCTTCTACTGGAGAAGCAATCACATTACCTTCAGTGTCGATGTAGTTAACAACAACGTTACCCTTCACTTCTTCATATACGTAAGTCACTTGCTTGTCTTCGCCTGAAGTTACTGATCCATTTTCTTCACCAGTAGTCAAGCTTGGAACAAGTTTATATGTCTTACCATCTTCAGTAGTGATTGTACCTGGTTTGTTATCTTCAGTTGTGTATGTCTTACCTGGTTCAGCGTTCTCTTCATCCTTAACTGGAGATTTAATTACTGTACCGTCAGTTGTTACATAGTTAACTGTTACTGAACCTGCTGGCTCGTAAACGTAAGTTACTTCTGTAGTACCTTCTACAACTTTACCAGACTCGTTATCGCCAGCTTTCACTTCTTTGTAGAAGTATGTAACACCATTGTGTTTGATAACTGCTGGTTTGAAATCTGTTGTATCGTAAGTTGTATCAAGAGCCGCATCAGTTGTATCGTTTACTGAAGTTGCAATTGTTTCACCATTCGTGTTCACATAGTTAACGACAACGCTACCGTTTGGATTTGGAGCTGGAGTTGTTACTTTTTGGTAAACATAAGTTACTTGAGTTGTACCTTCAACAACAGAACCATTTTCTTCGCCCTTAGTCAATACTGGAACAAGTTTGTACTCTTCACCATTATAAGTAATAGTTTCTGGCTTGTTGTCTGTTGTATCGTAAGCTGTACCTGTTGATGTAGATGCTGTATCTGTTACAGGGGCTTTGATAACATTACCTTCAGTGTCGATGTAGTTAACAACAACGTCACCTTTCACTTCTTCGTACACGTAAGTTACTTGCTTGTCTTCACCTGAAGTTACTGATCCATTTTCTTCACCAGTAGTCGAGTTTGGAACAAGTTTGTATGTCTTACCATCTTCAGTAGTGATTGTAGTTGGCTTGTTGTCTTCTGTTGAATATGTCTTACCTGGCTCAGCGTTTTCTTCATCCTTAACTGGAGTCTTGATAACCTTACCATCTGTTGTTACATAGTTAACAGTGACTGAACCTGCTGGCTCGTAGACGTATTGAACAGTTGTTGTACCTTCAACTACAGTACCTTTCTCAGCAGCTGATGTGTCTTTCACTTCTTTGTAGAAGTAAGTCACACCATCTTTAGTGATAGTTGCTGGTTTGAAATCAAGCGTTTCATAAACTGTACCAGTTGTTGTTTCTGGAGTATCTACTACATCAGTCGCAATCTTCTCACCTGCTGTGTTATAGTACTCAACCACAACGTTACCAGTCTTAGCTGCTGGAGTTACTTTTTGGTAAACGTAAGTTACTTGAGTTGTACCCTCAACAACTGAACCATTCTCATTGCCTTTAGTCAATACTGGAACAAGTTTGTACTCAGTACCATCTTCAGTAGTGATAGTTTCTGGCTTGTTATCTGTTGTATCGTAAGCTGTACCTGTTGATGTAGATGCTGTATCTGTTACAGGGGCTTTGATAACATTACCTTCAGTGTCGACGTAGTTAACAACAACGTCACCTTTAACTTCTTCGTAAACATAAGTGATTTGCTTATCTTCACCTGAAGTAACTGTTCCGGTTTCTTCACCTGTCGTCTTGTTTGGAACAAGGCGGTAAGTCTTACCATCTTCAGTTGTGATGGTTGTTGGCTTGTTGTCTTCTGTTGAGTATGACTTACCTGGCTCAGCGTTTTCTTCATCCTTAACTGGAGATTTGATAACAGTTCCGTCAGTTGTTACATAGTTAACAGTTACTGATCCAGCTTTTTCGTAGATGTAAGTAACTTCAGTCGTACCCTCTACAACTTTACCAGTTTCATTGTCGCCAGCTTTCACTTCTTTGTAGTAGTAAACTGTGCCATCAGTTGCTGTAATCTTAGCTGGCTTGTTATCAGTTGTGTCGTAAGCAGTACCTGTTGAAGTTGTCTTCGTATCAACTACTTGTGGAGCAATCACTTCACCTGCAGTGTTTACATAGTTAACAACAACATCGCCCTTCACTTCTTCGTAAACATAAGTTACTTGAGTCACACCTGGAACAACATCGCCTGTTTCAGAACCTTGAGTAAGTTTTGGAACAAGTTTGTATGTCTTGCCGTCTGCAGTAGTGATTGTGTTTGGACGGAGGTCAGTTGTATCGTACTTAGTACCTGTAGATGTTTCTGGAGTGTCTTCTACTGTGCTTGCTGTTTCTTTGCCAGCATCAGTTACACCTGAAATTGGGTTACCATTTTCATCCACATAGTTAACAACAACTGAACCTTTCACTTCTTTGTAGACGTAAGTTACTTCTGTTGTCTTACCTGTTTCAACGTTACCAGTTTCGTTACCGATTGTTGCAGTTGGGATCAATTCGTAAGTCTTACCATCTTCTGTAGTGATAGTCGTTGGTTTGTTATCAGTTGTGTTGTATTCAGTACCTGGTTTAGCGTTTGTTTCGTCATTTACAGGTGTCTTGATAGGTGTACCATCTTCTGTGATGTAGTTAACAACAACGTTACCAGCTTGTTCATAAACATACTTAACAGTTGTTGTACCTTCAACGACATCACCTGTTTCAGCTGCTGAGTCAGATTTCACTTGTTTGTAGTAGTAAACTGTACCGTCTGTAGCTGTGATAGTTTCTGGTTTGTTGTCAAGAGTTGTGTAGGCTGTACCTGGTGATGATGCAGGAGTGTCCTCAACAGCTGTTTTAATCTCTACACCAGCAGTGTTGTAATACTCAACAACAACGTTACCTTTCACTTCTTCGTAAACATAAGTGATTTGCTTATCTTCACCTGAAGTAACTGTTCCGTTTTCTTCACCTGTGGTCTTGTTTGGAACAAGTTTGTATGTCTTACCGTCTTCAGTTGTGATGGTTGTTGGCTTGTTGTCCTCAGTTGAGTATGTCTTACCTGGCTCAGCGTTTTCTTCATCCTTAACAGGAGTCTTGATAGGTGTACCATCAGTAGTTACATAGTTAACAGTTACTGAACCCGCTGGCTCGTACACGTATTTAACTGTTGTAGTACCTTCAACCACATCACCTGTTTCAGCTGCTGAGTCAGATTTCACTTCTTTGTAGTAGTAAACTGTGCCGTCAGATGCAGTGATTGTTTCTGGTTTGTTGTCAAGAGTTGTGTAGGCTGTACCTGGTGATGATGCAGGAGTGTCCTCAACAGCTGTTTTAATCTCTACACCAGCAGTGTTGTAATACTCAACAACAACGTTACCTTTCACTTCTTCGTAAACATAAGTGATTTGCTTATCTTCACCTGAAGTAACTGTTCCGTTTTCTTCACCTGTGGTCTTGTTTGGAACAAGTTTGTATGTCTTACCGTCTTCAGTTGTGATGGTTGTTGGCTTGTTGTCCTCAGTTGAGTATGTCTTACCTGGCTCAGCGTTTTCTTCATCCTTAACAGGAGTCTTGATAGGTGTACCATCAGTAGTTACATAGTTAACAGTTACTGAACCCGCTGGCTCGTACACGTATTTAACTGTTGTAGTACCTTCAACCACATCACCTGTTTCAGCTGCTGAGTCAGATTTCACTTCTTTGTAGTAGTAAACTGTGCCGTCAGCTGCTGTGATCTTAGCTGGTTTGTTATCAAGAGTTGTGTAGGCTGTACCTGTTGATGATGCAGGAGTGTCCTCAACAGCTGTTTTAATCTCTACACCAGCAGTGTTGTAGTACTCAACAACAACGTTACCTTTCACTTCTTTGTAGACATAAGTGACTTCTTTAGTTACACCTGCTTCTACAGTTCCAGTTTCATCACCAACTGTAGATGCTGGAACCAACTCATAAGTTTTACCTTCATCAGTAGTAATTTTAGTTGGTTTCAAGTCAGTTGTATCGTATGTTGAACCTGGTTTACCATCTTTAGTATCATCAACTGTGCTTGCTGTTGTAGCACCAGTATTTGTTGTACCTGAGAGTGGTTTACCATCTTCAGTGATGTAGTTAACAACTACGTTACCAGCTTTTTCGTAAACATATTGAACAGTTGTTGTACCTTCTACAACTTTACCAGTTGTTGAAGCTGAAGTATCTTTCACTTTTTGGTAGTAGTAGACTGTACCGTCTGCTGTTGTAATCGTGTTTGGCTTGTGGTCTTCGTCAGTGTTGTAAGCAGTACCTGTTGATGATGGTACAGTATCAACTTCTTTCGTATCAACTGCTTCACCTTTGTCAGATAGACCTGAAATCAAGTTACCTTCAGTATCATAGTACTCAACAACAACATCGCCCTTCACTTCTTCGTAAACGTATGTTACTTGAGTCACACCTGGAACAACTTCGCCTGTTTCAGAACCTTGAGTAAGTTTTGGAACAAGTTTGTATGTCTTGCCGTCTGCAGTAGTGATTGTGTTTGGACGGAGGTCAGTTGTATCGTACTTAGTACCTGTAGATGTTTCTGGAGTGTCTTCTACTGTGCTTGCTGTTTCTTTGCCAGCATCAGTTACACCTGAAATTGGGTTCCCATTTTCATCCACATAGTTAACAACAACTGAACCTTTCACTTCTTTGTAGACGTAAGTAACTTCCTTCGTCTTACCTGCTTCTACAGTACCTGTTTCCTCACCTTTAGTTGATGCTTCGACTAGCGCATAAGTCTTACCGTCTGCTGTCGTGATGGTTTTTGGTTTGAGGTCTGTAGTGTTATAAGTCTCACCTGGTTTACCGTTTGTCGTATCGCTTACAGTAGCTGCTGTAGTGGCACCTGTATCAGTGGTTCCTGAAAGTTCTGTGCCGTCTTCGGTCACGTAGTGAACGATGACGTTACCAGCTTTTTCGTAGACATAGGTCATTTCTTTAAGCGTATCTTGTGCTACTGTACCAACTTCTTCGGTAATTTTTTCAATCGTACGTTTTTCAGTGTCTGTGTTACTTGAAGCTGGGTTAAGACCTGTTGTATCAATTTCTTTGTAGTAGTATACTGTTCCGTCAGCTGTCGTGATCGTTTCATCTTTTACAGACTTAGTATCGTATGCTGTGTTTGTAGCTTCATGATCATAAACAGACTTAGCGTCTTGTAAAACTGTACCTGTTGTATCAACGTAATAGACTTTAACACCACCTTTTTCAGCGTAGTAGTAGTTTGCCGTATTCTCATTGGCAGTCAACATATTGAACATGGCAATATAGTTAGTTTGAATGTCTAAAAATTCTTCGCCAGTAGCAGTTGTTACGCGTAAGCGTAATGGAGTACCTTTATCATTTAGCTCTGTTTTACTATGAAGTAGTGTACCTGAAGTTGTTGGAGCAGCTGGTCCCCAGTCAATCTTTGGATCAGAAAAATAAGGAGAAATCTTATAGGATATCGTTGTGGCACCAGCACCATTTGTATAGTAATTCTTAACAGTGTGCGTCCATGTTTCTAAACCTGTAATTGCATCTGGTCCATTATTCGCAGTCAGCGGCTTAGTCTCTGTAGAAACAAACGTCAACAAGAACTTGTTATCATCAGTATTGATTTCTGCTGCATAATTTGCTCGTAATTCTTCTAATCGAGCCGTCTGTTCATCACTTGTCAAACTGGTATCTGCTTCTACACTAGCAATTTCCGCCAGATATTTTTCGATAATGGCAATACGACTTGCGAAATCTAGAGCACCAGCTCCATCATTTGTCACGAAATCATTCGGTTCTATGGAGTCGTAGTTTATATAGTTTTCGACAAAATCTGCGTGGTCAGGATTTAATAGGAAGTTAATAAAACGAGCAGTTCCATCCTCCTGTGTCACATAAATAACCCTTGCAGTCTTAGAACCTGGGAGGAACTGAATAAGTGGCGTTCCAACAGCATAGTTTACTGATACAGGTTTTTCTGCAACTGTAGGAGACTCGATAAGTTCATAATTATCAAATTTTGCTTCTCCTGCTGGAGTGAAAATATCTCCTGATACAGCTGCTAAGTGGGTATAGCTGGCAAGAAACTCTTCAGCACGGCGTTCTGTTTCTTTAACATAGTAACCTGTTACCTGAGCAGGTAGGTAGGATGGCGCCAAACCAGTATAACTATTATATTCTGTTCGATCATCTGATAGAAGTGAATATACAACCTGCCCTTTACCATTGGTTCCCACTCCAGAGTTGATGTTTACGTATCTAATCTTGGTTGTTGTTCCAGTAGAATCAGTAAATGGCATGGTTGTAAATGACATTCTGTATCTAAATGTACCTAGATTTGTTGGTCCGTTTGCAATGGCATCAAATTGATGTCTAGCCGTATCTTCTGGAATTTCAATTTCCTGCAGTAAACCATTTTTTTGACTGACCAAACGAGCATAGATTACACCATCTGAATCTTCACGTTTCATTGAAAGGGTAATGTAGTAGTCTGTACCATAACGGTGGTTATAGGATCCATCATTAATTCCTGCAGCAACTGTAGCATCTACCTCTGCAGCGGACAAACTGTAAATCAAAAATGTGATGCGACCTTCTGTTGGGTCAACTGCATATCCAGTAGGAATATCTTGAACTACAGGTACCAAGCTCGCGTCAACTGCAGCTTCATCCTTGTTTAGGACTGTTTCTTCCTCAATCCAGTAACCAGGTCGACTGGTTGAATCATTCATATCTGTCGTAGTTGTCAAAACTACTTGGATTACATCTGTTCCCAAGAACTTACGCAATTCAAGAACAAGTGCTTCAACGTTTGTACGAACTGCATCGATTTGTGCATTTACAGCTTCGAGTGTTGCTGCTGAATCGTTCAATACTGCAGTTGCTTCTGTTGCAGTCAATTTTGTTGCTGCAGCTGCAAATTTCAAAGCAGTGTTGTCGCTATCTGATGCTGCAACAAGACGCTCAGCTTCGTTAGCCAATACTTCTGCTTCTGAAGTTACTTGCTCAAGAACAACTTTTGCTTCTTCAACAGTTGCTGGAGTTTTTACAGTTTCTGCTACTGCTTCAGTAGTAGCAGCTTTCGTTTCTGTAGATGTAGTTGTTTCGCTAGAAGCAGTTTCTGTAGCTTTTGACTCAGTAGTTGCTGTTGTAGTTGTTGCTTCAGCTTTCTTAACAACTTTTACAGTCACCACGTTCGCAGCACCTTCTGTTACTTCTTGAGTCACAGTTGCAGTTTGACCAGTTGCCAATTCGTAACCTGCTGGTAAGTCTGTAGAAACTACTACAGTTGCTGTTGCTGTCGTTTCAGTAGTATTAACCGTTGCTGCATTAACATCTGCTTTTACTACAGTACCATCTTCCAACACATATTGAACGATGTAGTTGATCGTTGCAGATCGTTCTGTACTTGTAGCAGTTGCTGTCGCAACTGTTTCAGTAGTTGAAGCTTCTGTAGAAGATGTAGTTGTTGCTGTTTCTGAAGCTGATACAGCTGTTTCTGTTGATGAAGCTACTGTTGCTTCTGTTACAACGGCTTCAGAGCTTGCTGATGTATCCGTAGTCGACGCTACGGCTGTTGTTGTTTCTGATGATGCAAGTGCTTCTTCTGCTTGTACTGCCTGTGCTCCAGCACCAAGAGCTAAGGACATACCAAGCAAGACACTGGCTGCACCAAAATGGTATTTACGGATTGAGAAATGTTGTCTCGTTCCGTACCAATCAAACGACTTTTTCTTTGCTTTGCGCATTGAAAAAACCTCCCCATAAATTATTTTATTACCATAAAAAATCTCTATCCAGCAAAACAGCGTAATTCAGTTGTTCAATACAAGATATTGAAAATCTACAGTAACTTTCTAAGCTATTATACTATATATGAAACTTTCCAACAAATGATTTGTATTAAATTTCTGTAAAAATTTCTATTTTTTGTTGATTTAGACCTAATTGTATCTCCTTTCATTTGCATTTTACAGAAGTTTTAGACTGCATTTTTCCAACAGTTGTGAATGATGAATTCAAGACTGGGATGGAATAAAACAAAAAAGAGCATATGCTCTCTTTTAGAAATCTTTCATTTAATTTTGCTTTACACTAACTGAGCACGAAGTTGGCAAACTTCTTCAGCGGTAAGCGAAAGATAAGGTGCAATTTCTTCGTTTGTCATTTTTGTATCCAACAAACGTTTTGCAAATTCTTTTTGATTGGCATTCAACATATTTTCCACCATGATTTATCCTTTCTTTTTTAAAGGTTTAGTATAGCAAAATAAATTTGAATGTCAATTATTCACTGTCACTGTCGCCATCGACAGTTTTATGACTGAGTTTTCATTGACCATCGCTAAGCTTATTCTCATTGTAGAAAAAATCACTAGCAAAAATACTAGTGACATGTTATTTCTATGACCACCTAAACCATTTTTTCCGAATTTTCGTTACTTCTGCCTCAGGCATATCTAAAATAGCAGAAATACTCTCGTCAGAATGTCCAGCTCGATATAGAGTTTCAAAAATTTCGTCTGTTTTGTGTTTTCTGCCGATATCGAGACCACTTTCAAACCCAGTGGCAAAGCCTTTCACCAAGTTTCGAATATATTGCTGGTTCGATGGCGAATCAAGAGCGTCTTTATCTTTCTCTAAAAGCCCTTTTTTGACACCTGCTTCATAAGAATCCGTCATGGCTTCAATATAGCTCGCCTTGTTATGCATACGAATGAGTGCTAGATGGAAGTCTATATCCTCATCTTCGATTGGTTGAAATTGACTGCGGTAGGAAGCTACCTCATCTAGACTAAAATTCGTAGCAATGGCAATGATGTCATCAGACATGCCTACATCCAACAATCGTTTCAAGGTTGCAATTTTTTCTTCTTCAATCACTTTTTCCAACTCTTTGTCAACCATAACTTAATCTCCTTATCGAATCGTGACCTCAAATTAACTATCGGCTCGGTGCATATGAATCAATTCAAGTTTAGATTCCATACTCAGTTCCTTCTTGTATTTGGAATTGACTACGGTAGGCCGCTACCTGTTCAACGGTAAACTCAGTAGCAATGGCAATCATTTCATCGGTTAGATTCGCTTTTATCATCCGTTTCATGGTGTCTATTTTTTCAGTATCAACACCTTCATCATACCGCTCCTGCATGTTAGCGTAGTAACTGACTGCTCGATGCATTTGAATCAATTCAAGTTTAGACTCCATATTTAGTGCCTTCTTCAGAAACTAAACTCTTACGTAATTCCCTTACTTTTTCAATAGGCATTTTCATCACCAAGGCAATATTCTCATCAGAAATTCCAACCTGAAGAAGAGAGTTCAACACCTCTTGAGTTTTTTGTTCCATACCTTGTTCAAATCCATCATCAAACTGTTCCTGCATGTTAGCATAGTAACTGGCTGCTCGATGCATGCGAATCAATTCAAGTTTAGATTCCATATTCAATACCTTCTTCAGAAACTATACTCTTACGCAATTCCCTTACTTTTTCAATAGGCATTTTCATCACCAAGGCAATTTTCTCATCAGAAATTCCAACTTGAAGAAGAGAGTTCAACACCTCTTGAGTTTTTTGTTCAATACCTTGTTCAATGCCTTTTTCAAATCCGTCATCAAACTGTTCCTGCATGTTAGCATAGTAACTGGCTGCTCGGTGGTTCCATACTTCAATCATTTTTCGTTCCTCCTCTGTCCAATTGTTTACATCCAATAGATATTCAGCTTTTTGAATGGCACTGGTTTGTTTTGAGCTAAATTGTTTGTTAGAGAAGAACTCCATCCAAAGTTGTTGCTTCCTAGCCATTTCTCCCGTTTGCAATTTTTTCAGCTCTACAATGACCATCTCGAAGGGGTTTCGTGCTTGTTCTTTTTTTCCAAATGGCATCTGTAAAGCCTGACCGGTTTCTGAATCGGTGATGATAAAGGAATGGACAGGTCTGTCGTCTTTGAAATAGTTAGTTCCAACGATCGCAATACCATAGACTGGCTGGATTTTATCGTACATTTTATGCGTTTTCTTGGCTTTTTTTCGGGCCTTTGGCAGGCTGTCGACCAGATGTTGGCAAATATAAATCCATAATCGCTT
>NZ_POPB01000323.1 GCF_002964045.1 Streptococcus suis
TGTTTTTCATTGTCAGTTACCAACTTGTCCCAAAGTAAGTTCTACCTTATTTCCTTGTCTCAGTCTAATTTCCAGTTTTGGTGTTAGACTAGAACTTACTTTGAGAATTTTGGTAACTTATTTTAGGTCCAATATTAGGGTATAAATCCTTGTTATCTGATTCTGTTTTTTGTATAATTACATGGTTATGAGAAAAAATTATCACAAAAAATCTAAAAATCATCAATCTAACTCAGTTGAGAGAAGAAAGGGGAGTCGACGAATTCCAACTCGACGGAATCGATCACGTTCCCATCATCAATATCCACGGCCAACTGAATTTACAAAGAATTTATTTATTGAAATTCCTAATGGTGAGGAGGCCCTTGAAAAGGTTAATGATAATTCTGTAAGTGAAACTGAGAAAAAAACAGTAAGTAATTGGAAATTATTTATTCAAAACACTGTTCCAAGATGGATTCTTTCAAAACATAATGTATTTTTTGCAGTCCTTGGAGTTTGTAGTCTTCTTTTCTTAGGAATATTTTTAACAAATGGCAAAGGTGAAGTTAAAACCTCTGAAGAAGGTGTAGCTACTTCCACATCTTCAACTACTGTAGATGCGGAAACAGAGAATAAGGCCGAAATTATTGAGGTGAAGCCTGTTTTTAAATCACAGGAAGCCAAAGAGTTAGTCATGCAAGAAGATTTTGAGTATATGAGTAGTCTTGGTTTATACTATGATTATGCAAATCTTAGTTTGGAAGAAACGGTTAGAGCATTCTTGAATGAACAAGGTTTGGATCCTTCTCAAGTGGCATTTACATATAAAAATTTAGGAACAAATGAAATTTTCTCCATGAATGACAGTCAACTGATGACAGCAGGTTCAACATACAAATTACCATTAAACATGCTAGTTGTTGATGCTATTGAAAAAGGCGAAGTTTCAGCAACTGAATCATATGATATCACAAATCTTACCTATGAATACAAGCCTGAGCATGATGCTTATGTTGAAAATTACAATGGTCAAATGACTATAGCAGATATGCAATATGGTTCAATTGTAGTTTCTGAAAATACTCCAGCATATGCATTGGCTGAGAGATTAGGTGGAATGGATAAGGCCTACAGCATGTTTGATCGATATGGCACTTCACTTAATTCTGAAGTTCCGACTTTTTCATCCGAGGATAATAAAACGACAACCAGTTATTACACCAAGGTTTTAGACTATCTTTATAAACATCAAGATAAATATGCTGATTTATTTTATTATCTAGATATTGCTTTTCCAGGGTTATGGATGGAAGAATATGTTCATGGGGTTACAATCTATCAAAAACCTGGTTATGTTAGAGAGGCATTAAATATTGATGCTATAGTGATGGAAGAAACTCCATATAGTATTGCACTATATACTTCATACTTTGGGAATGCTTCAGAGGATGATATTGAAATTGATTCGATGGGTTATGTTCAAGTGACTTCTTTAGCTTATGTTATCAATGAATGGCATAGGGTTAACATGAATCCAACTAAAGAATAGAATAAATTGGTATTATTGAAGTTGGACTAATCTTTTCTTGATGATTAAAAGAAAATCAATAGGGTGATATAGATAGGACTGAAGTTCATTAAATCAAAATAACAAGCCTTGCTTTTGCTTGCAGTGTATATGATTTTCTATAGTACAACTTATCGCATAAAAAATGCATGTAACTGTTTTCCAGCTACATGCATTTTTAATTCAATTTCAGGAAAGAATCATCTTATTGCCGCTGTACAAGCTTTCGTTTTCAGAGGTGGGATAATCACTCTTAAAATAAATTATTGAATTGAAAAATGTAAAAAAAGTAGACCGTAGTCTACTTAATTTTATGAATTATTTTTTCAACAAGTCACGGATTTCCGCAAGCAATTCTTCTTGAGTTGGTCCAGCTGGTGCAGGCTCTTCCACTTTCTTAGGCATTGCTTTTTCAGCTGCTTTAACAACGAAGAACATTGACGTACCGATAATCAAGAAGTTGATTACAGCGCTCAAGAAGCTACCGTATTTAACACCGTTCCAAGCAAGGTCAGCGATGTTTTGAACGTTTGCTGCTTTCAAAGCTGGGTTCAAAATCAATGGTGTGATAATATCATCTACAAATGAAGTGATGATAGCACCAAACGCACCACCAATTACAACTGCGACAGCAAGGTCTACAATGTTCCCACGGAACAAGAAATCTTTCAATTCTTTCAACATATCCTAAATATGTCCTTTCATAAATATTTTACTCTATCTATTATAATCATAAAAAAATTTTTTACAAGTAATTTGTTTCAGAAATTTTACATTTTGACTCTTTTAGTATAAAATAGAGTATGTTAAACTAAGGGAATAGTGTTCACTTTTTCGTTAAGTTCGTCGTTAGAGGAGGGAATATGGTTTCTAGAGATAAAATTATTGAAATTAAACAAGCCCTCAATATCGTGGATGTGATTGGTGAATCTGTCGCATTGGCAAAAGCTGGACGGAATTATGTAGGTCTCTGTCCATTTCATGGTGAAAAGACACCTTCTTTTAACGTTGTTGAAGACAAGCAGTTTTACCATTGTTTCGGTTGTGGGAAATCTGGTGATGTATTCAAGTTTATAGAGGAAACTCGGGGAATTCCCTTTGCGGATGCAGTTGCTGTTTTAGCAGAAAAAGCTGGGTTTCAGCTAGAAGTTTCATCTGTCAGTCATTTTCAGCCTAAGAAAGAAAATCCTCATCAGCTTTTATACGACATACATAGTGATGCGGCTAAGTTTTATCATGCCTTGTTAATGACCACAAAAATGGGGGAGGAAGCACGGAATTACCTTCACCAACGTGGATTAACTGACGAAGTAATGAAGAGTTTCCAGATTGGTCTAGCACCAGAAGGACAAAATATTCTTTATCAAAAACTTTCTCAGCAATACGATGAAGACAGTTTATTGCACTCGGGTTTGTTTAATCCTAGCGAGCAGAATATGATTTTTGATGCCTTTCAGTCTCGAATAATGTTTCCTTTGGCGGATGAGTATGGGAGGGTTATTGCTTTTTCTGGAAGAATCTGGACGGAAAAAGACTTACAGAATAAGCAGTTAGCCAAGTATAAAAATTCTCGTAGCACAGCTATTTTTAATAAGAGTTACGAATTATATCATTTGGACAAGGCAAAAGCTGTCATTAAAAAACAGCGGGAAGTTTATCTGATGGAGGGCTTTCTGGATGTTATCGCAGCCAATCGGGCTGGTATTGACAATGCAGTAGCATCTATGGGAACGGCTCTTACTCGCGAGCACGTTGGTCATTTGGCTAAGTTTTGTAAAAAGATAGTTTTGACCTATGATGGTGATAAAGCTGGTCAAGCGGCTACTATGAAGGCCTTAGATGAATTGCGAGATTTCCAGGTTGAAATAGTTAGTCTGCCTGACAATATGGACCCGGATGAATTTTTACAAAAAAATTCTGAAGAAGCCCTGTTACAAGTCTTAACCAAGTCTAGGAAAAGTGATGTAGAATTTTTAATCGACTATCTGAAACCCGAAAATCCAGACAATTTGCAAATGCAGATTGATTTTGTGGATAAGATTGCCCCGATTATTGCAAAGGTCTCGTCCATTACAGCTCAGAATTCCTATATTTATAAGGTGGCTGAGGTGCTTTCGGACATTGATTATAGTCAGGTGGAGCAGGCTGTCAATGCTGTTCGCTTAAATCAACGTCAACAACGCAGCCAACAAATCCATTCCCAACAAGTTGAGCAGTCCTTCCAGATTCCAACTCAGCCCTTGGTTCGCCTTACCAGTCTGATTCGAACGGAGAATCACTTGCTCTATCGCATGGTTGAACATCCGTATATTTTAAATGAATTTCGACTGAGAGAAGATTTTTATTTTGCTACACCAGAATTACAGGTATTGTATGAATTGTTGAAAAATCAAGGTGAGATTAGTAGCTTTGACTTATCTCAATTGGAAGATTCTGTTCAACAGGCCTGGTATCGTATCTTGGAAGAACGTTTACCAGAAGAAGTAGGTCAACACGAGATAGAAGAATTGGAGTTGCGACGAGACAAAGAACTCTTGCGAAAGGAAAATCAACACCTGACACGGAAAATTCGTGAACATTCCCATGTGGGAAATGCCGATATTGCCCTCGATGAGTTGGCCCAACTTCTCGAGAAAAGAAAACAGATGGAGTAAGTATGACAAGTAAAAAAGATAAAAAGACAGAAGTAACAACTTTTGATGTACAAGTTGCTGAATTTATTCGTAACCATAAAAAACAAGGTTCAGCTACAGACGATGAAATAAATGACCAACTGGTTATTCCATTTACGCTTGATGCTGACGGAATCGATGATTTGCTCCAACGTATTCAAGATGCAGGGATTTCAATTGTCGATAAGGATGGAAATCCATCAGCGCGTGCTATGCAGGTAGAGGAAGAGCCAGAATTATCTGACGAAGAATTGCTTGGGAGCACTTCTGCAAAAGTGAACGACCCAGTCCGCATGTATTTGAAAGAAATTGGTGTTGTACCTCTTTTGACTAACGAGGAAGAGCAGGAGTTGGCTCTGGCAGTTGAAGCCGGTGACCCAGAAGCGAAACAACGTTTGGCGGAAGCCAACTTGCGTTTGGTTGTTTCCATTGCAAAACGCTATGTCGGTCGTGGTATGCAGTTCCTTGATCTTATCCAAGAAGGAAACATGGGCTTGATGAAGGCTGTTGATAAGTTCGACTACTCTAAAGGTTTCAAGTTTTCAACCTATGCAACTTGGTGGATTCGTCAGGCTATCACTCGTGCCATTGCTGACCAAGCTCGTACCATCCGTATTCCTGTTCACATGGTGGAAACCATTAACAAGTTGGTTCGTGAGCAACGCAATCTCTTGCAAGAATTGGGCCAAGATCCAACACCAGAACAAATCGCTGAGCGTATGGATATGACGCCTGAGAAAGTTCGTGAAATCCTAAAAATTGCCCAAGAGCCTGTTTCACTCGAGACCCCAATTGGTGAAGAAGATGACAGCCATTTGGGAGATTTCATCGAAGACGAAGTTATTGAAAACCCAGTTGATTACACAACTCGTGTCGTTCTTCGTGAACAGTTAGATGAGGTACTGGATACTCTTACTGACCGTGAGGAAAACGTATTGCGTCTTCGTTTTGGTTTAGACGATGGTAAAATGCGCACTCTTGAAGATGTTGGTAAAGTCTTTAACGTAACCCGTGAACGCATCCGCCAAATCGAAGCCAAAGCCCTCCGCAAACTCCGCCACCCATCCCGTAGCAAACCACTTAGAGACTTTATTGAGGATTGATTTTGTCTGGGAGACAAAATCAACCGCTCGCTGAAAACAGGAAACGAGCGAAGGTCCAGTGGACTTTTTGACACAAACTTGGTTTGTTTCTTTTCTAGTATTGAACTTGTGAAAAAGAAAGAGAGAAAAATGACGTACACAGAAGATCAAATTAAAGACATTCAGGAGCGTATTTTTCATGCTCTTGAAGATGTGATTGACCCTGAGCTAGGTATTGATATTATCAATTTAGGGCTAATTTATGAAATCCGATTTATTGAGGGCAAGGCTGAAATTGATATGACCTTGACGACCATGGGCTGTCCCTTGGCTGACTTGATTACCGATCAAATTCATGATGTACTGAAGGATGTCCCTGAAGTAACAGAAGTAGATGTGAGACTGGTTTGGTCACCAGCTTGGACCGTTCAAAAAATGAGTCGTTATGCTCGAATTGCATTAGGAATTAAATAAAAAAAAACAAAGTGGTTTCGAACGTTTGAAGCCATTTTTTTATTAATGTTTGGATTTTTTGTAAAAAATATTAAAAATTATACTTGTCAAAGAGAAATTTCCGTGTTACAATAAACAGGCCTAGGAAAAGTAGTCATACCTATTCTAGCAAATATCAGACCTATATGGGATGAGTAGCTCTGCTATTGATCATAACCAAAGCCTACGGACAGGCGGGTCGAATGCCGAAGCGTGGCGTAAGCCACATTATTGATAGGGTTAAAAGCCTACATTTTATAAGTTGATTTTAGGGTTCATCCCTAATTCGTATATCAAATTTAGTGTGGTGAAAGCACACGTCATCTTGTGAAACGGTCAATAAAGTACGTATATATTTGCACTGGAGAGTAGGAAACGGTAGGCACATAAACTCAAGAGAAGAATAAAAAACGTCGATTTGGATTGTAGAGCAGGATGAACCCTGCTCTTTTTACTTGTTTAAAAAAGGGTAGGAGTCCATCAAGCAAAGGAGTTTTTCAATATGAAAAATCAACACCAAGCCCCTATTTATCAGGGATTGGTACAGTTACGCCGGAAACGGATTGTTCCCTTTGATGTCCCAGGACACAAACGAGGGCGCGGAAATCCAGAGTTGGTCGAACTGTTAGGAGAAAAATGCGTGGGGATTGATGTCAATTCCATGAAGCCTTTGGATAATCTAGGGCATCCTGTCTCCATTATTCGAGAGGCGGAGGAATTGGCGGCAGAAGCCTTTGGTGCCAGTCATGCCTTTCTTATGGTTGGAGGGACTACTTCGTCTGTCCAGACCATGATTTTGGCAACCTGTAAGGCGGGCGATAAGATTATCCTTCCTCGAAATGTCCACAAGTCAGCCCTCAATGCCCTTGTCCTTTGTGGCGCCATCCCTGTCTATGTGGATATGAGCGTGGAGCCACGAATTGGCATTGCTCTTGCCTTGGAAAATGCAGCCTTTGAACGGGCCATTGCAGAGCATCCTGATGCTGTTGCTGTCTTGATTAACAATCCGACCTATTATGGCATCTGCTCGGACCTGCGTAGCTTGACTGAGAAAGCTCACGCAGCGGGTATGAAAGTTTTGGTAGATGAGGCCCACGGAGCTCATTTGCATTTTTCGGACCAATTGCCAGAGGCGGCTATGGATGTGGGGGCTGATATGGCAGCTGTTTCCATGCATAAGTCAGGTGGTAGTCTGACACAGAGCTCGCTCCTATTGGTAGGTCCAGATATGAATGTGGAGTATGTTCGCCAGATTATCAATCTGACCCAGTCAACATCCGCTTCCTATCTTTTGCTGGCTAGTTTGGATATTTCACGGAGAAATCTGGCCCTTCGTGGGAAAGAGTCTTTTGAAAAAGTCATTGAAATGTCTGAGTATGCTCGTCGTGAAATCAATGCCATCGGTGGCTACTATGCCTATTCTAAAGAATTGATTGATGGTAAAACGGTGCATGATTTTGATGTAACCAAGCTCTCCATCTATACGCAGGGCATTGGTCTGACAGGGATTGAAGTCTATGATTTGCTGCGGGATGAGTACGACATCCAGATTGAATTTGGCGACATTGGCAATATCTTGGCCTATATTTCAATCGGTGACCGCTTGCAGGACATTGAGCGGCTGGTGGGAGCTCTGGCTGACATTAAGCGTCTTTACTCACGAGATGGTTCGGATTTGATTTCGGGTGAATACATCCAGCCGCAGCTGGTTTTGTCACCTCAGCAAGCCTTTTATGCAGAGCGGGAAAGCCGTTCCCTGCAAAAAGCAGTTGGTCAGGTCTGCGGGGAATTTGTCATGTGCTATCCGCCTGGTATTCCGCTTTTAGCTCCAGGTGAACGAGTGACTCAAGAAATTGTTGATTACATCATCTTTGCCAAGGAGCGCGGCTGCTCCGTCCAAGGTACGGAAGATCCAGATGTCAACTTCATCAATGTCATTAAGGAGGTCTAGTCATGGAAATGTGGTTTTCAGAAGTTCAAACACCGGATGTCAAGTTATCCATTCGCACCAGCCAGCAACTCTATGCTGGCAAGAGTGAATTTCAGGACATTGCTGTGTTGGACTCGCCAGCCTTTGGAAAAATATTAACCCTTAATGGTCGTGTTTTATTCTCGGATGCAGATGACTTTGTCTACAATGAGATGGCAGTACATGTACCAATGGCAGTTCATCCAAATCCTAAGAAAATCTTGATTCTGGGTGGGGGAGATGGTGGCGTTGCCCAAGTTCTCAGTATATATCCTGAAATCGAACGCATTGACGTTGTAGAGCCAGATGAGTTGTTGGTTGAAGTGTGTCGTCAGTATTTCCCAGACTATGCCTCTGGCTTGGAAGATGAGCGGGTCGAGGTTTATTTACAGGATGGTCTGCGTTTCTTGCGCAACTGTGAAAACGAATATGACATCATCATCAATGATGCGACTGATCCATTTGGACACACGGAAGGGCTCTTTACTAAGGAATTTTACGGTAATGCATACAGGGCTTTGAAGGAAGATGGCATCATGGTTTACCAACATGGTTCACCATTTTATGACGAAGATGAGTCTGCCTTTCGTTCCATGCATCGCAAGGCGACCCAATCCTTCCCTATCAGCCGTGTTTATCAGGCCCATATTCCGACATCTGCGGCAGGCTATTGGTTATTTGGCTTTGCCTCTAAAAAATACCATCCCATTGAAGATTATGATAAGGAAAAATGGAAGGCGCGCCAGCTTTTCACAGAATACTATACCGCAAACTTACATATCGGAGCGTTTCTCTTGCCTCGATACGTGGAAGACATTTTAGAAGAAGAGGAGAAAAAATAATGAGTCGTTTGTTAGTGATTGGTTGTGGCGGAGTTGCCCAAGTTGCCATCAGCAAGGTTTGCCAGGCAGAAGATACCTTCAAGAAAGTCATTATTGCCAGCCGTACCAAGTCCAAGTGTGATGATTTGAAGGCTGTTTTGGAAGAAAAAACAGCCGTAAAAATTGAAACTGCCCAAGTGGATGCAGACAAGGTAGAAGAAGTGATTGCCTTGATTGAAAGCTACCAGCCCAAAGCTGTCTTGAACGTGGCCCTTCCTTATCAAGACTTGACCATCATGGATGCCTGCTTGGCGACAGGTGTGGACTACATCGACACCGCTAACTATGAGTGTGAGGACACCGAAGATCCAGAATGGCGGGCTATCTACGAAAAACGCTGTGCGGAAGAAGGCTTTACAGCCTACTTTGACTACTCATGGCAGTGGGCTTACAAGGAGCGTTTTGAAAAAGCAGGGCTGACAGCTCTTTTGGGATCCGGATTTGATCCAGGGGTGACCAGCGTATTTTCAGCCTACGCATTGAAGCATTATTTCGATGAAATCCACTATATCGACATCCTAGATTGTAACGGTGGAGACCACGGTTATCCATTTGCGACCAACTTTAACCCTGAAATCAACTTGCGTGAAGTTTCAGCACCAGGCTCTTACTGGGAAAATGGTAAATGGGTGGAAGTCGAAGCCATGTCGATTAAGCGGGAATATGATTTCCCAGAAGTGGGTCAGAAGGATATGTTCCTCCTCCACCATGAAGAAATCGAGTCGCTTGCAAAGAATATTCCCGGCGTCAAACGCATTCGTTTCTTCATGACCTTTGGTCAATCTTATTTGACTCACATGAAATGTTTGGAAAATGTTGGTCTCTTGCGGACTGACCCAATCAACTTTAACGGACAAGAAGTAGTACCAATCCAATTCCTCAAGGCATTATTGCCAGACCCAGCCAGCCTTGGTCCTCGTACCGTCGGCAAAACCAACATCGGCTGTATTTTCACAGGTATCAAGGACGGCGTGGAGAAAACTATTTACATCTACAACGTTTGTGACCATCAAGAGTGCTACAAAGAGGTCGGTTCCCAGGCTATTTCCTACACAACTGGCGTGCCAGCTATGATTGGAACCAAGCTTGTCATGGACGGAACTTGGAAAAAACCAGGCGTTTACAACTTGGAAGAGTTGGATCCAGATCCATTTATGGACCTGCTCAACCAATACGGCCTACCTTGGCAGGTAGTAGAAAATCCTGTTTTGGTGGACTAGATGAGAATCCATCAAGTCCCAACACCAGCTTATGTCATTGACGAAGCTAAGCTGGTCAATAATTTAGAAATTCTCAAGTCTGTCCAAGAGCGCACAGGCTGCAAGGTCCTCTTAGCTCAAAAAGCCTTCTCCATGTATGCCACTTACCCCCTAATCAGCCAATACCTAGCTGGAACAACCGCATCAGGACTTTACGAAGCCAAATTAGGTCGTGAGGAATTTGGGGGCGAAGTTCATGTTTTCGCCCCTGCCTTTAAGGATGCGGATTTGGAGGAGATTTTGGAAATTGCAGACCATATCGTCTTTAACTCAGAGCGCCAACTCCGCAAGCACGTGGACAAATGCCGAGTAGCTGGAGTCAGTGTTGGCCTGCGGATCAATCCAGAATGTTCGACCCAAGGGGATCATGCCCTCTATGACCCCTGTGCAGCGGGTTCTCGTTTCGGTGTTCGCATTGATCAGTTTTCAGAAGACCTGCTTGACTTGGTGGATGGCCTGCATTTTCATACTCTCTGCGAACAAAATTCGGATGATTTGAAAACCACCTTGGAGGCTGTTGAGGACAAATTCGGCCCCTATCTACACCGTATTAAATGGCTCAATATAGGCGGAGGCCATCATGTGACCAGAGAAGATTATGATCTGGACTTGCTGGTTTCCTCTATCCAGCACATGCAGGAAAAATATGGGCTGGAAGTCTACATCGAGCCTGGTGAAGCCATTGCCCTCAATGCAGGCTATCTGGTGACAGAGGTCTTGGATATTGTGGAGAATGGCATTGAAACCCTGGTTCTGGATGCATCAGCTACCTGCCATATGCCTGATGTCTTGGAAATGCCCTATCGCCCACCGCTTCGTTATGGCTTTGAGGCTGGAGAGAAGGCTTTTACTTACAGACTATCTTCCAATACCTGTTTGACGGGCGACATCATCGGCGACTATTCCTTTGAAAAGCCTGTGGAGATTGGTGACAAGCTCTATTTTGAGGACATGGCAATCTATTCTTTTGTTAAAAATAATACCTTCAACGGCATCGGTCTGCCAAGTCTGGTCTTGATGGATCAGACTGGTGACTGCCGTATTATAAAGGAATTTGGCTATGAAGATTTCAAAGGGAGGTTATCATGAAACGTTACTTCAAAATTAGTGAGACTCCATTGAAATTAGTGCGTTATGTAAATGGATTGACAGAGCAATTTACTGAGAATGAAGGATGGTTTGAACAAGAACTATGGTATCATAGAATATTTTTTAGTGATTTTATGGATTATGAAGAAATCACAGAAGAGGAATGTTTACGACTGACTTTACCAAAGAAATTGGGTTATAGTATGCCTGCTGAGTATGAGCCCCATCATGGCACGCTCATGGTGTGGCCGACTCGTCCAGGGTCCTGGCCCTTTGATGGTCAGGGGGCAAAAAAAGCCTTTAGCCAGGTCATTAAAACCATTACTGAAAGCGAGCAGGTCTATCTCTTGGTCGATGAGGCCCACCGTGAAGAAGCCCAATCCATGCTGGGTGATGGTGTAACCTACCTGGACATCCCCACCAACGACGCTTGGGCGCGTGATACAGGTCCGACGGTTTTGGTCCATGAAGATGGCAGAGCTTTATCTGTCGATTGGGCTTTTAACGCTTGGGGCGGAAGTTATGATGGTCTTTATCAGGACTATGAGGCAGATGATCAGGTGGCTAGTCGCTTTAGTCAGGCCATCGGTCTGCCAGTCCATGATGCCCATCCCTTTGTCCTAGAAGGAGGAGCCATCCATAGCGACGGTGAGGGAACCATCTTGGTGACCGAATCCTGTTTACTCAGCCCAGGCCGCAATCCCCATTTGACCAAGGAGCAGATCGAGCAAGTGCTTCTAGATACTCTCGGAGCTGAAAAGGTTCTCTGGCTTCCATACGGAATTTTCAATGATGAAACCAATGAGCATGTGGACAATGTTGCGGCCTTTGTTGGTCCAGCCGAGATGGTTTTAGCCTGGACGGATGATGAGGCAGACCCTCAATATGCCATGTCTAAAGCTGATTTGGACTACTTGGAAAAACAGGTTGATGCCAAGGGCAGAAAGTTGATCGTCCATAAACTGCCTATTCCCAAACATCCAATTCTAGTAACAGAAGAGGACTTACCAGGCTATGTTTATGAAGCGGGGGAAGAAGTACGGACAGCTGGCGAACGTTTGGCGGCTTCCTATGTGAATTTCTACGTCAGCAACGGTGCGGTTCTGGTGCCCCAGTTTGATGATGAGCATGATGCGCAGGCACTTGAGCTTCTAGCGCAGCTTTTTCCCACCAGAAAAGTCGTCGGCATTCCAGCCCGCGACATCCTACTTGGGGGTGGGAATATTCATTGTATTACCCAGCAAATTCCCCGATTTGGAAAGGAAAGCAAATGAGAAATGTTACTGTAGCAGCTGTCCAGATGCAGTGTAGTCAGGACCTTTGGGAAAATCTGGCGACCGCTGAGCGTTTGGTCAGACAGGCTGCTGGTCAGGGAGCGCAGATTATCCTCCTGCCTGAACTCTTTGAGCCTCCTTATTTTTGTCAAGAACGCCAATATGATTATTACAACTACGCCGAGACTGTAGAAGAAAATGCTGCTGTTCAGCACTTTATTCCTATTGCCAAAGAATTACAGGTCGTTTTGCCTATTTCCTTCTATGAAAAGGATGGCAATAGTCTGTATAATTCTATTGCTGTTATTGATGCGGATGGTAGTGTTTTAGGAGTTTACCGCAAGACTCATATCCCTGACGACCATTATTATCAGGAGAAGTTTTACTTCACCCCTGGAAATACTGGATTTAATGTCTGGAAAACACGTTACGCTAAGATTGGCATTGGCATCTGTTGGGACCAATGGTTCCCAGAAACGGCTCGTTGTTTGGCGCTGAATGGAGCAGAATTGCTCTTTTATCCAACAGCTATTGGTTCGGAGCCGATTTTGGATACAGATAGTCAAGGACATTGGCAACGAACTATGCAGGGCCATGCGGCAGCCAACATCACACCAGTCATTGCGGCCAATCGGATTGGCTTGGAAGAAGTACAGCCTTCTGCAGAAAATGGAGGACAGTCTTCTAGCCTGCGTTTCTATGGTTCCTCTTTCTTGACAGATGAAACAGGTGAAGTGATTGAAAAAGCGGGACGCGAGGAAGAAGCTGTCTTGCTTGCTACTTATGACTTGGATAAGGGAGCGCGTGAGCGCTTGGACTGGGGACTCTTTAGGGACCGCAGACCGCATATGTATCAGAAAATTTCCGAATAAACAAAACAGCCTTGTCAGATGATAAGGCTGTTTCGTCTATTATTTAAGGAATTGTTGTAAAAATTGGCTTCCATAGATCCAAAAGAAGCTGTAGGCAACGATGGAAAATGGACGACAGAGAAGTGTGATAGTGATAAATTTTCGATAACTCATACTAGTTAAGCCTGTAATCATGACAACAATATCGGCAGGAGATACTGGTGAGAGCATACAGATAATAAAGAAAATATCATAACCTCGTTTATTATCAATTTTACTTTCATACTTGTAAAAGGTTTCTTCGCTCATAAATAACAAGCAGAATTTTTTTCCATAACGACGTGCCAGCCAGAAGAGTATGATACTACCGACTGAAATTCCAACATAATTCAGAAAGAATCCCCACCAAAAATTGAAGACTAAAAAACCTACAACAGTAGTAACCCCGCCAGGGATAATTGGAAAAACAACTTGGACAATCTGAATAGCCAAGAATGAAAGACTACCAAATGCACCTAGACCTTTGATGAACTCAGAAAATACATTTTGGTCATTTAGAATGCCAATCTTATATAACCAAAATAGAAAAATAAATGTCCCTATCAGTGTAATAATACTCAATATTTGAATTGCTTTTTGCCAGAATTTATACATAATTATATTGTACCATATTTCAAAAAATTTTAAAATTGTAAGGAAATTGTAAAAAATAGCTTTGCTTTTTACGAAAAAATCTGCTATAATAATTTTCGTATCAAACCTAAGGGGTTGTTACGGATTCGACAGGCATTATGAGGCTTGTTCTGCAACTCATCGGCAGATGTAAAAATGCCAGTTAAATATAACTGCAAAAAATACAAACACTTACGCATTAGCAGCTTAATAACCTGCCTGCGTGACCAGTCGCGAATTGCTTGTGTTTGCTGATTGGTCTTAAAATAACAAGCTACGTTGGGATTGAGTCAGGCTGTCCCAAAAGAGATGAACTGACTCGCTTGTGCTAGGTTTGAGTTATGTATCGAGCCCAAGTTAAAGCAAGACATAACCTATGGTTGTAGACGAATAAGTTGGCAGGTGTTTGGACGTGGGTTCGACTCCCACCAGCTCCATATATGGAAGATTACTCAAGAGGCTCAAGAGGCCGTGTTGGAAACGCGGTAGGCGTGTAACAGCGTGCGTGGGTTCGAATCCCATGTCTTCCGTATGGCAAGAACGATGAAAATCGTTCTTTTTTTCTTGCTATTGAGATCCTATGAAAACAGAAACGTTCCTTTTTTATTAAAAATATCTTGTAATTTGTCGAGAATATGTTATGATAGTTAACAATATACTTACGAAAGAGGAATTGTTGATGTTGAATGTACAAGAATTAGCCAAGACAGAATTGCATTGCCATTTGGATGGCTCCCTATCTTTATCGGCAATCCGACAACTTACCCAACTGGCAGGAATTTCCATTCCTGACAAGGATGAGGAACTCAGAAAATTGGTCAGTATAGAGGGTAAGGTTGATAGCCTGATGACCTATTTGCAAACCTTTAACTTTATCCGTCCACTTTTACAAACCGTAGAAGCATTGGAATTAGCTACCTACGATGTGTTACGTCAAGTAGCAGAGGATGGGGTTATTTATATTGAACTTCGTTTTGCACCAGAATTATCAACTGACAAGGGTTTGGCTATCCTGGAAGCTGTGAAAGCCGTCTTGCGTGGGATGGAAAAGGCCCAGGAGGAATTTGGTATAGTTGCTAAGCTCTTGGTCTGTGGCTTGAAACAAACTGATCCAAGTCAGACCAGAGAAATTTTTTCAGTTATTGCTGATTTGGCACCGAAAGGATTGGCTGGCTTTGATTTTGCTGGAAACGAGGCAGACTACCCAACTCATGAGCTGGCAGAGTTGATTGACTACACACAATTTCTAGGTTACCCCATGACCTTCCATGCAGGTGAGTGTGGTTGCGTGACCAATGTAGCCCAAGCTCTGGCCTTGGGTATCAAGCGGATTGGACACGGAACGGCTCTTAGCGGTCACGCTGAGGCTATTCAGGCTTTTGTCAATAGCGGAGCAACGCTTGAGATGTGCCTGACTTCAAATCTCCAGACCGGAGCTGCCCAAACTCTAGCAGACTTCCCCTATGAACAGCTGGTTCAAGCGGGAGCAAAGATTACCATCAATACTGATAATCGAACGGTTTCTAATACAAACCTAAATAAAGAATATCAGCTATTTGTAGAGTATTTTGGAACGACCAAGGAAGAATTTTATCAATTCAACAGAAATGCTATCCAAGCAAGCTTTGCCAGTGAAGAAGAAAAGGCAAATTTACTTGAACTCCTAGCCCAAAGGTATAATTTGTAAAAAGAAAGCTCTAGGCCATGTCAGAACGACCGGCAAAGAGCTTTTTCTTATTGTAAATTTAATTTCTTGGTCATGATAAAGTGTGTACCAAAATAGTAGGCAAAGGCCAGAATGATATTGATCAAGGCCAAGATAGGACTTGGGTATAACGGTAGTGCGGCATTATAAAGGTTCTCTAGATAATTGGTAAAAATGAGAGCTCCAAACACACCGAGAACAATTGAAATTCCGATATAGGTTAAAATGGCAAACAGTAGACGGTGGTCTTTAAACAGTTGACCAACAGAGATGGAGAAGTAGATGAGCAAGATTCCCATTGTTGACTCAATCAGCATATAGAATAGATGTGCAAATATGACAGGCCAGTCTAATGCTTGTACAACAGTATGCAATTCAGGAATCATGATTTCCTCAGTTCCGAGCATGAGAACAGCTAAAATGATTCCGATTGAAAGAACAATGGTAACTCCTGCTAAAAAGTACCAAACCAATGAAGCTACAAGTTTGCTGAGGATAATTTGGTGGCTGGAGACAGGTAAGGTCATAGTTAAATAGCCCTGGCGACCATAGACATTCTTTCTAAAACGATTGATGACCATGAAAAAAGTTGATAAGCCGAGGGCAGCAATCAGGATACCGAAAGTCATGAATGACGTACCAAAAAGAACCATTTCAGCACCACCAGGTTCAGTGCTTCCAGCTTGTGCCCGTAAGGTCAAAGCTTGTAACCAGAATCCAAGTATTGCAGACAGGACCAATGCCCCGACATAAATTCCTAAATACCATTTTCCAACGGATTGAAATTCATATTTGAGTAATTTCTTAAACATAGCAATCTCCTTCTAACTAAGCCTTAAAGTCTTGGCGGAAGAGTTCGTCAATGGACTCGCCACTTTCAATACGAAGGTCATCCACGTTTTCATGGCGAATAACACTACCATATTGAAGGAAAATTACTTCGTCCAAAATTTGTTCAACATCTGAAATCAAATGCGTGGAGATGATAACAGAGGCAGTAGGCGAATAGTTGTTGACGATGGTTTTTAAAATATAATCACGAGCAGCAGGGTCAACACCCCCAATTGGCTCATCCAAGACATAGAGTTGTGCCTGACGACTCATTACCAAGATCAGCTGAACCTTTTCCTTGTTCCCTTTTGACAGGTGTTTCATGCGGCTGTTTATATCAATTCCCAAGTCTTGCAAGAGATGAAGAGCTCGTTCTTTATCGAAGTCCGCATAGAAATCTGTAAAGAAGGTGATAGCATCAGAAACCTTCATGCTTTCATCAAGATAGGTCGTATCTGGCAAATAGGATACGATTGCCTTGGTTTCAGGTGAAGGAGTGCGACCGTTGATAAGGACTTGACCATACTCAGGTTGCAATAGTCCATTGATGAGTTTGATTAACGTCGTCTTACCAGAACCATTTGGTCCCAAAAGTCCAATAATCTTACCAGCAGTCAATTTCAAGTTAACATTATTGAGAGCTACAGCACCGCCATAGGATTTTGAAACCTGTTGTAATTCGACCAGGGTATATGCGTTATTCATAAGAGACTCCTTTCAAATAATCATCTAACTGGTGGGTTAATTCATCTTGATTGAAGCCCAAGTCCAGCATATTGGTCACAAAGTTTTCAAGTTCTTTCTGTGCCAAATGCAGTCGGGTCTGTGAAATCAATTCTTGATTGTCTGTGACGTAACGTCCTGTTGTGCGGACTGAGTAAACAAATCCTTCTGTTTCCAAATCAGACAGGGCCCGTTGCACCGTGTTTGGATTGACGCCAGCTGTTTCAGCCAAGTCACGCACGGTTGGCAATTTATCTCCCGATTTTAGTTGATTGGTTACAATCTGTAATTTGATGGTATTACTGATTTGGATATATATGGGCATATTATTATCAAATTTCCAAGCCATTATTCTTTCCTTTCTAGGCATTTTTGCCAATACCTATGTTCTAAATAAATAATACAATAAAACATGATAATTTGCAAGTCTTTTGATTGAATTTCTTAAAAATATTTTCCTAGATTATTTGGTATAATAGAAGAAATAAAAAGGAGAAGACCATGCTGGCACAACTAGATACAAAAACCGTCTATACCTTTATGGATAGCATGGTGACGATCGAAGAATATGTAAAGAGAGCCAAGTCGCTGGGCTACCAAGCCTTGGGGATGATGGATAAGAATAGTCTATATGCGGCTTACAGTTTTATGGAAACTTGTCAGAAGGCAGGAATACAGCCAATCATCGGCTGTGAATTGGACTGGCAGTTGGAGGGGCAAGAGCGAGAAGTGACAACTCAGTTGATTGCCTTGACCACCAAGGGCTATCGAAATCTCTTGAAAATTTCGACTGCAAAAATGACTGGACAGGATAACTTTGAAGCTATTCGCCAGTATTTAGTGGATATCGCTATCATCATTCCCTACTTTTCAGGGATTGAGCAGCTGGATATTGGGCTAGATTATTATATCGGAGTGACTAGGGATACACCTATACAAGACTTTCATGGTCCAATTCTGCCTATGCATACGGTTCGTTTTTTCGAGGAGAACCAGTTGGAGAGCTTGCAGGTACTTCATGCCATCCGAGACAATGTTCCGCTCAATCAAGTGGCGGATATAGACAAGCGACAAATCCTCTTATCAGCGGATAGTTTAACCAGTCTATTTTCCAGTCGTTTTCCTCAGGCGGTAGATAATCTACGTGATTTGGTAGCAGGTATTTCCTACCAATTAAATACAGACTTGAAGTTACCTCGTTTCAACCGTGAGCGACCTGCGGTGGAAGAATTGCAGGAGAAAGCCTATCAGGGATTGGAAGAAAAAGGTTTGACGGGAATTGTCTATCAGGAACGCTTGGAAAGAGAGTTGTCCATTATTCACGAGATGGGATTTGACGATTATTTCTTGATTGTCTGGGACCTGCTCCGATTTGGACGTAGTCGGGGCTACTATATGGGTATGGGTCGTGGTTCTGCGGTAGGGAGTTTGGTTGCCTATGCCTTGAATATTACGGGCATTGACCCCGTTAAACATCAGCTGCTCTTTGAACGATTTTTAAATAATGAACGCTATAGCATGCCGGATATTGATATCGATATTCCAGATATTCATCGCCCTGACTTTATTCGTTATGTGCGGGACCGTTACGGTTCTACCCACGCTGCCCAGATTGTGACCTATTCAACCTTTGGTGCCAAGCAGGCCATTCGTGATGTGTTTAAACGCTTTGGAACACCTGAGTACGAGTTGACCAATATTACCAAGAAGATTTCGTTTAAGGATAATTTATCCTCTGCCTACCAGCGCAATGCAGCCTTTCGTCAGCTTATTAATAGTAAAATCGAGTATCAAAAGGCCTTTGCCATTGCCCAACAAATTGAAGGACAACCTCGCCAGACTTCTATCCACGCAGCAGGTGTGGTCATGAGCGATGAGGACTTGACCGATACCATTCCACTGAAAATAGGGGATGATATGCTGGTGACCCAGTACGATGCCCATGCAGTCGAGGCCAATGGATTGCTCAAGATGGACTTTCTTGGTCTGCGAAATCTGACTTTCGTACAAAAAATGGCAGAAGGAGTTCGAGAGCGCTACAAGCTGGAAATAGATATTGCTAGCATTGACCTAGAAGATAAGAAAACCTTGGAACTTTTTGCGGCTGGCAAGACCAAGGGGATTTTCCAATTTGAACAACCAGGTGCCATCAGTCTCTTACAACGGGTCCGACCAGAGCGATTTGAGGATGTAGTAGCCACTACCAGTTTGAACCGCCCAGGTGCCAGTGACTATTCCGATAATTTTGTCAAACGAAAACATGGGCAGGAAGGCATTGACTTACTGGACCCGTCTATTGCACCGATTTTGGAAGGGACCTATGGTATCATGCTCTATCAGGAGCAGGTCATGCAGATAGCTCAGGTCTATGCAGGATTTACACTGGGCAAAGCCGATTTACTTCGTAGAGCTATGTCTAAAAAAAATGCCCGAGAAATGCAGGCTATGGAAGCCGAGTTTTTGGCAGGTGCGTGTGAGCGTGGGCATGAGGAAGGAAAAGCAAGAGATATTTTTGCCATGATGGCCAAGTTTGCTGGTTATGGTTTTAACCGTAGTCATGCCTATGCCTATTCGGCGCTGGCCTTTCAGATGGCTTACTTTAAGAGCCATTACCCAGATGTCTTTTTTGATGTCATGCTCAATTATTCCAGCAGTGCTTATATTGAGGATGCCCTGCAATTTGATTTTAAGGTGGTTAAATTATCTATCAACACAGTTCCATATTATGATAAATTTGATAAGGATAGGATTTTTCTTGGTTTGAAAACCTTGAAGGGTCTGCCCAAGGATTTTGCCTTATGGATATTGGACCAACGTCCCTACAAGTCAGTAGAAGATTTTGTTTTGAAACTACCTGACAATTATAAGAAGAAAGACTTGTTGCTTCCTCTCATTCATATTGGTTTGTTTGATGAGTTTGAACCTAATCGGAAAAAAATCATAGAAAATCTAGATAATCTCTTTGTCTTTGCTGAGGCATTCGGTACCTTTTTTGCGGAGGAAAACTATAGCTGGACGGAGGCAGAAGACTTTAGTGAAGCTGAAAAATTTGAATTAGAACAGGGCTTGTTAGGAGTTGGCATCAGTCCTCATCCTCTGGTCAAAATCTGCCGTGAGTCCAAGCGTTCTCGAACTGACCTTGCTGATTTGGTGGCGGAACGTCGGGTGACCATTCTTGTACAAATTCAATCCATCCGCTTGATTCGGACCAAGAAAACCGGAGAACAGATGGCTTTTCTCCAAGTGAGCGATACCAAGAGAAAATTGGATGTGACTCTCTTTCCGGAAAGCTATCGTCAATTTTCAGATGTCTTGAAAGAGGGCACCATTGCCTATATGTCGGGGAGAGTTCAAGAACGTGATGGACAGCTGCAATTGGTATTAGAACAAATGGAACCCGTTAGTCTGGAAAAATTTTGGATTTTGTTGGAAAACAGGGATCATGATCATGCAGTGGCTCGTATTTTAGAAAGATACAAAGGCAGTATCCCAGTTATTCTTCACTATCAGGATTCTAATCAGACCATTCAAGCGGAGCATTTTAGAGTTTTGAAAACGTCTCAACTTGAGGAAGACTTGAGCGAATTTGTTATGAAAACGGTTTTTCGCTAAAAAATTGTAAAAAGTCAAGCAACTTCTTTTCAAGTGTGTTATAATAAGGCAGTTAAATTGAAAATTTAAAGGAGCAAATGAAATGAAACGTATTGCTGTTTTGACTAGTGGTGGTGACGCCCCTGGTATGAACGCTGCTATTCGTGCAGTAGTTCGTCAAGCAATTTCAGAAGGAATGGAAGTATATGGTATCAATGAAGGCTACGCAGGTATGGTTGCCGGTGATATCCATGAGTTATCAGCACGTTCAGTTGGTGACATTATTTCACGTGGCGGAACATTCCTTGGCTCAGCTCGTTACCCTGAATTCGCTAAGTTGGAAGGCCAACTTAAAGGAATCGAGCAATTGAAGAAACATGGTATCGAAGGTGTAGTTGTTATTGGTGGAGACGGTTCTTATCATGGTGCAATGCGCTTGACAGAACATGGCTTCCCAGCGATTGGTGTTCCAGGTACAATTGATAACGATATCGTTGGTACTGATTTTACAATTGGTTTTGATACTGCTGTAACAACAGCTATGGATGCCATTGATAAAATTCGTGATACATCTTCAAGTCACCGTCGTACTTTTGTAGTAGAAGTAATGGGGCGCAATGCTGGAGACATCGCACTCTGGTCTGGTATTGCATCTGGTGCAGATGTTATCGTTGTCCCAGAAGAAGAGTTTGATATCAATGATGTAGTTGCTCGAATCAAACAAGGTTATGAGAATGGTAAGAAGCATAGCATTGTTGTCTTGGCTGAAGGAGTTATGCCAGCTGCTCAATTCGCTGAAGAGTTGAAAGCTGCAGGTGATACAAGCGATCTTCGTGTAACTGAGCTTGGTCATATTCAACGTGGTGGTTCACCAACTGCTCGTGACCGTGTACTTGCATCTCGTATGGGCGCGCATGCTGTTAAATTGCTCAAGGAAGGCCGTGGTGGTCTTGCGGTTGGTATCCGTAATGAGCAAATGGTTGAAAATCCAATTCTTGGTACAGCTGAAGAAGGAGCATTGTTCAGCTTGACTGCAGATGGTAAAATTGTTGTGAACAATCCACATAAAGCTGACTTGGATATGGCTGAATTAAACCGCAACTTGTCAATCTAATTTGACAGTTTCATTATTTGTTATTAAGGGTCAAAAGACCATTAAATAAAAAGGAGTTTTGTTAAGATGAATAAACGTGTAAAAATCGTTGCAACCCTCGGACCTGCGGTAGAAATCCGTGGTGGAAAAAAATTCGGTGATGATGGTTATTGGGGTGAAAACCTTGATGTTGAAGCATCAGCACAGAAAATTGCTCAATTGATCACTGAAGGTGCAAACGTATTCCGTTTCAATTTCTCACATGGTGACCACAAAGAGCAAGGTGAGCGTATGGCAACTGTACGTCGTGCGGAAGAAATTGCTGGTAAAAAAATTGGTTTCTTGTTGGATACAAAAGGTCCAGAAATCCGTACTGAGTTGTTTGCTGACGATGCTAAAGAATATTCATACAAAACAGGTGATGTTCTTCGCGTAGCTACTAAACAAGGTATTCAATCAACTAAAGAAGTAATCGCTTTGAACGTTGCAGGTGCACTTGATGTATTTGACGATGTTGAAGTTGGTAAACAAATTCTTGTTGACGACGGTAAACTTGGTCTTAAAGTTATCGAAAAAGATGCTGAAAAACGTGAATTTGTTGTTGAAGTTGAAAACGACGGTGTTATTGCTAAACAAAAAGGTGTAAACATTCCTTACACTAAAATTCCTTTCCCAGCTCTTGCTGACCGTGACAATGCTGATATCCGTTTCGGTTTGGAACAAGGTTTGAACTTCATCGCGATTTCATTCGTTCGTTCTGCTAAAGACGTTGAAGAAGTTCGTAACATTCTTAAAGAAACTGGTAACGAGCACGTTCAATTGTTCTCAAAAATCGAAAACCAACAAGGTATCGACAATATTGATGAAATCATCGAAGCTTCAGATGGTATCATGATCGCACGTGGTGACATGGGTATCGAAGTACCATTTGAAATGGTTCCAGTTTACCAAAAAATGATCATCACTAAAGTGAACGCAGCTGGTAAAGCAGTGATTACAGCAACAAACATGTTGGAAACAATGACTGAAAAACCACGTGCAACTCGTTCAGAAGTATCAGACGTCTTCAACGCTGTTATCGACGGTACTGATGCAACAATGCTTTCTGGTGAGTCTGCAAACGGTAAATACCCAGTTGAGTCAGTTCGTACAATGGCAACAATCGCTAAAAACGCACAAACTCTTCTTAACGAATACGGTCGTTTGAACTCAGATCACTTCAACCGTGCATCTAAAACAGAAGTTATTGCATCTGCAGTGAAAGATGCTTGCCACTCAATGAACATCAAGTTGGTTGTAACTGTTACTGAAACTGGCTACTCAGCTCGTGCTATTTCTAAATACCGTCCAGATTCAGACATCTTGGCAGTAACTTTCACTGAAAAAGTTCAAAAATCATTGATGTTGAACTGGGGTGTGATTCCAGTTGTAACTGAGAAACCTGAATCAACTGACGATATGTTTGAATTGGCAGAAAAAGTTGCTAAAGAACAAGGTTTGGTTGAATCAGGTGATGATATCATCATCGTTGCGGGTGTTCCAGTAGGTGTTGCTGGTTCTACAAACACAATGCGTGTTCGCACTGTAAAATAATTTATAAAGAAAAAGCCTATTGCATCAACTTTTCTGCGTTGTGCTGTAGGTTTTCTTTTTTTGGGGGGCATTTTTGGGGCAAATTATGATGTTTTTTTACTTGGAATATTATAAATATGCCATAGAAAAAATGTTATTTATACAGAGGAAGTAAAGAGAGAACCTATAGTTCTCTCTAATTTATATATGTATATTTTTAAAAAATTACCGAATAGTCAATTCCCCATCCAGTGTAGAGATGAAGAGGTAATTATTGGCTTGGGTATTGGAATAGGCTGGCAGTTCTATTCTGCTATTATTTTGACTGGCATCTATGTAGATGTCCGTTTTTGTTTGTGAATGAATAGAGATGTCGATTGAGCCATCGTAATTACTGATGTTATGCCTTCCCTCTAGTTTTAGGTTTTCAGCTTTAAAATCCCCATCCTCAATCGTTAGGCTACTGCCAACAGTATTGGAAATGTCTTTCGGACTTGTTAATGTGGAATGATTGATTACTACTTCACCATTGAGGTGTGATAAATGAGTATAGCTGATGTGACTGTTTTCAATCAACATGTCTCCATCTTCTACAGTCAGTTCAAGATTTTGAATAGTCACGTTATCCAGATACAGATCTCCTTGAAGGTTACCTGTAAGTGATTCGATTGTGCTATTTTTAGGGACCTGTAAGACTGGTTGGTAGTAGGCAATATTCTGGTCATTGACAAGATTTAAGATAGGTTCGAGTAATCCATCATAAGAAACGAAGCCTTGAGAAGTACTAGAAATGGTTAACTTTCCATCTTGAACTTGGTGGCTGAGGAGGTCAATGCCTTTGTGCTGATTTCGGTAATAGTGGAGGTGAAATTGGTTGTCAGGCGAGGGCATAATGGACAGTTTTTCATTCACTTCTATAGCCCTAATATTACTAAAACTGGCTGTTTGGGGTTGAAAATAGTTTTCTGCGACAAGTTTCATATTTGTCCAACCGCCAGGTAGGTAGCCTATAAAGCTTAGAATGGCTCCAAGACTTAGCAGGCTCAGACTGATTTTCGTAAATGGTTTAAGCTCTTTCATGATACTCTCCTTTGCGAATGGTTCTTTGTATCCAGTGTAAAACAAGCAAGAAGGTTTTGCTTCCAAGGTCTAGAGTGAATTTACTACCCAAGAGGGTGAGTGCCAAACAGATGAGGGCTAGCCCTGTGAAGAGGAGGGAGGAGGACCATGAGAGTGTGAGGAGGTCGAAGGCGAGGAGAAGCTGGGCGATTGCTAAACTGAGGAGGACAATCCAAAGTGAGATAAGGAGTAGAAAGGCGCTGAGGATGAGCAGGAGTAGGATAATGAAGAGGGCAACTAGGGTAATCGCTAGGGGAATGCCTATTGGTGCGGCAAGGATGGCGAGGATGGTCAACCAGACCATATTGCGGGTATTTGGCTTATCTTCCGTCCGCTCTTTTTCGTAGAGGGTCGCTAGAATTTCACTGGCAGCTTCTTTTGGACTGCCTAATTCTTGAATAGCTTCTTCGTCGTTTTCTTTCTCATCGAAAAATTCATTGAAATAGTCCAAGGTATCTTGAAAATCTTCTTTTGGCAAGTGTTTGAGATGTTTTTCAAGCTTCTGTAAATATTCCTTGCGACTCCTTTATCCTACAGTAAGTTGGCAGTCTTGACAATGAATCACCAGCTGAGCAGGGCTATTTTCTTGCTTGTAGCTGAGATGAGTGGTGTTATCCTCTTTCATCATTGTAAACGCCTTATCCTTTGGAAGTTTAAGGCTAGAATCTTCCTCCCAGATGTCCAAACTGATGTCCGCACATGGTTTAAAGGTTAGGACAGAATCTTCAGCCTGGCAGTTTAGGCTCTTTTCAAGGACAAAATCCTTCAACTTCCAGACACAATCTTCTAATCTTATCCTTGCATCTGAAAGGCTCATGCTTGAGAGAGTGATAACAGCATCGCTGGCTTCCAATTTCAACTCGTCCAGTCGTCCATCTGAGATAGTTAGTGTAGAGTCCTCTAACCTTAGGGCAGAGCTTGGACAGCTCACTTTCGTCACGCTGATACTGCTATCTTCTGCATTGATGACGAGCTGTTCGCTCGCCTGCACAGCCGCCACCATCAAACTACTATCTGTCGTTTTCAGATTGAGATTAGTAAGGGGCAGGAGTCTTTTAGGGATTTTGAGAATAGCCGAGCTGGTTTGCTGGTTGGAAAAGTAGAAGTGGTCTGGGAGTGGCTTGCTAGATAGGTACAAACTATCTTGGACTAGGTGATAGTCAAAAGCCTGATAGGACATTTCTTCAGAAAATGGATTGTGTAATACTACCTTGTCACCTTCATAGCTTTGCACGCTAAGTGCCTGGTCTTCGAGAATAATCTGTAGATTTGAAAGATCAGGTAATTCTTCAATCTTCGCCGTCAATTCAATCCTTTCCCTAGCTTGAAAGGCTGAATGTCTGAAATTGTCGAAAAAACTATCCCAGTCAAATTGAAAATCAAAGTCAAAATCGAAATCAAATGTTTTAGTTGATTGTGAAGTGCTTTGGTCTTCCTTAGTAATTAGAGCATCTTCGGGCAGGTTGGCTATGATTTCCTTTGCAGCTTCATCAGGTGTTCCGAGTTCTTCAATAGCTGCCAGGTCATCCGCTTTTTCATCGAAATATTCATTGAAGTAGTCTAAAGCTTCCTGTCTGGCACTTGGATGGAGTTGAGTTAGTGCTTGTTCTAGTTGGTTCAGATAATCTGCGCGTGTCATTTTCGTAGGCTCCCTTCTATGATTCCGTCAATATGGTCTTTGTAGGTATTCCATTCACCCTGCAGGAAGGGGATATGCTCACGTCCAACAGGTGTGATGGTATAGTATTTCCGCTTTCTCCCTTGAAATTCTTGGGTATAGGTGGTAACGTAGCCAGCCTTTTCCAGTTTTTTCAAGATAGGGTAGAGCGTGGACTCCTTTATGTCAGCAACTATCTTGATGGTCTGACTGATTTCATAGCCATAGGAATCTTGCTTTTCCACAATGGCTAAGACCAGAAATTCAATCAAGATAGAGGATACGGGGTAATACATGAAATCACCTCTTTATCTTTATGTAATTATTTTATATATAAATTATATACCTATCGTTTGCTAAAATCAAGTAATTATATAAATTTTTTATATATTTTCTAAAAAAGTAAAAGCAACCCTTCCGAATAGGAAAAGTTGCTTCATTTTATATTAGTCGATAAAGAAATTTTGTGGTCCTTGGTAGCGGCTTCCGTCATTGAAGGCAATGTAGACATTGAAAAGTGGTGTAAACAAGACATAGAAGATGGCTTGAATATCAGACAAACCAAATGCTTTACCATAGCAGTAAGTCAAATAAATGCCATAAAGTGGTCCAGCAAGTGGGATGAGTAGGAAGAGGATAAACCAGCCTTTGTCCTTGCCGAATGTGATACATTGCTGGATGTAAAGGTTGTAGAATGGAATGAGGGATTTCCAACCAGCATAGCCGGCTTTTTTAAAGAGGATGAAGTTAGAAATAGTTACGAGGATATACCAAATGAGTGAAAAAATCATACCGGCTCCCCAAAGCCCAACTAAAATACCTTGTGCAAATGTTTCTTCTGTCATTATAAAACTCCATTTCTTTTTGATGATTCTATTATAACAGTATTAGTTCAATGATACAATACTTTTTCATAAATTTTGGAAATTTTTCAGAAAAAATCAGACCTTCAATTGAAAGTCTGAACAAATTGTTTATTTATATGCTACAATACCTAAAATCACATCAACAGCTTTTTCCATTGTTTCGAGGCTGACGAACTCGAAGCGACCGTGCATGTTTTCGCCACCTGCGAAGATATTTGGCGTTGGGATGCCCATGAAGGAAATCTTGGAGCCGTCTGTTCCTCCGCGAACAGGCTCGATCAGTGGCTTGATACCAAGATTTTCCATGACGTCCTTAGCAATGTTGATTGGAGTCATGTCTTTTTCGATGATTTTCTTCATGTTGTAGTACTGGTCATGTAGGTTGACAATGACACGTGGAGTGTCAAAATTGGCATTCATCTTTTCAGCGATGTCTAACATGAGCTGCTTGCGGGCAAGGAAATCCTCTTCCTCAAAGTCACGGATGATATAGGTGGTAGAAGCAGTATCGACACTGCCTTCCATGTTCATCAAGTGGAAGAAACCTTCGTAACCTTCAGTTTTTTCAGGACGGTCTGTTTCTGGAAGGGCATTGTGGAAGTCAATAGCTAGTTGGAATGCATTGATCATCTGGTCTTTTGCAGATCCTGGGTGGACGTTGCGACCTAGGAAGTCGATCTTGGCAGCAGCTGCTGAGAAGGTTTCGTACTGGAGTTCGCCCAGCGGTCCACCGTCCATGGTGTAGGCAAAGTCCACATCAAAATCTTCCACATCAAACTTGTCTGCACCGACACCGATTTCCTCGTCAGGACCAAATCCGACACGGATTTCGCAGTGCTTGATATCAGGGTTTTGGACTAGGAATTCAATCGCTGTCATGATTTCTGCAATTCCTGACTTGTCATCAGAGCCTAGCAAGGTGGTACCGTCTGTGGTAATCAGGGTTTGACCCTGGTAGTTGGCAAGTTGTGGGAAGTCTTTTGGATGTAATTCGTAGCCGGAAGTTCCCAAGGCAATTGGGTTGCCGTCGTAGTTTTCGATGATTTGCGGGTTGACACCTTCTGCGTTGAAATCCGCCGTATCCATGTGGGCGATGAAGCCAATCTTGCGGGTCAAGCTTGGGTCGTTGGCAGGTAGTGTTCCCACCGCAAAGCCGTTTGGTAGGTAGTGGACATTCTGCAAGCCGATGCGTTCCATTTCAGGCAGAAGGATGTTCTGTGCGAACTCAACTTGGTTCTGGGTAGATGGAGTAGTCGTAGAGTTTTCATCTGAGCGTGTATTTTCTTTGACATAGACTAAAAAGCGATCTAAGAGTGTTGGGTATTTCATAGTGTCTCCTTATTTGTTCAAAATATGTTTTTCAATGGCTTTAGCAACGCCGTTGTTTTCATTGGTGTCTGTGATGTCTTGGGCAATCGCCTTGACTTGCTCGTTGGCATTACCCATGGCAATACCAAGTCCAGCAAATTCAATCATTTCCAGGTCGTTGTTGGCATCTCCCATAGCCATGATTTCTTCTGGAAGGATACCGAGACGGTCTGCCAATTTTTTCAAACCAGTGGCCTTGCTAGCACCGTTTGGCAAAATTTCCAAGAGATAGTCCTGTGAACGAACGGTGGAATAGCCTTGGCTGAGTACAGGATTGTGTTGCTTTTCAAAGGCATCAATATGCTCTTTTTCACCGACGAACATGGCTTCAAAGAAGCGATGTTGACCTGACTTGGCTTCTTTTAAATCAATTGGTTGAGGAGTCATGCCCACTAAACGTGCGTCCAAATCAACCATATCATTCGCTTTTTCTGCAAGAACGAAGTAGTCTTCCTCATCAAAGAGAGAAATCTGTACATCGTCGTTTTTTATAAAAGTAGCAAGATAGTCAATATCAGCAATAGACAGTTCTTCCCAGTCAATCAGGGCCCAATCCTTTGTCGAATGCGTTGAGCAACCATTATTGACGATAATAAATTCTTCCTCGGTATCAAAGCCGAGTTGCTCTACAAAGGGCTTAACGCCTACCAAGGGCCGACCAGTACAGAGTACAATTTTGACCCCAGCCTCAACAGCCTGATGAATGGCATCAATCTGTGGCTGCATCAGCTCTTTTTTCTCGTTTAAGAGGGTTCCGTCCATATCAAGAGCGATTAGTTTTATCATAAATACCTCCTTGGTTTTCTACTAGGATTAGTATAGCATAATTCTGAGGATAAAAAAATTTTCACTACATTCTACAGATTGTTTTATTAAATTCTCAATAAATATGTAAAAAAACATTTAAATCTTGATTTGCAAAAAAAAAAAGTATAATAGTGTTGGAATTTGTGTTCCACAATATTTTAAAAAGGAGTATTGTATGTCAAAGAAACTAATTATGTCAACGGGTGTTGCACTTGCAGCAACAGCGGCAGTTTTGGGACAACATATCGTAGAAGCAGAAGAAGTGCAGACACTTTCATATTCGGAAGGGAACTCTCCAGAGGTTAGTGTTCCAGAAGTGAACGCCCCAGAGGTTACTGTAACTGCAACTGCAACTTCTCAAGCAACATCACAAACTGAGTCTAACCAGGTTACTAAAGAGCAAGTAGATACTGCTAAAAAAGACTATAACACTGCTCAGGAAGAACAAGTAGTTCAAGAACAAATTGTTTCGGAAGCAAACCAAACAGTTTCTGAAAGTGAAGACAAACTAAAAGCAGCAGAAGCTGAAGTTAAAAATGCAGAGCAGCAAATCAAACTTATTGAAAATGCACCTGAGTTAATTGAATCAAAGAAAACTGAAATCTCAGCTCAACAAAAAGTCATTGCTACTGAAGAAGTGAAACTTGATTCAGCTAAGCAAACTACAGCTGATGCACTAGCAGAACTCAAGACTGCTGAAACTAAGAAGTCGGATGCAGACGAGGCAGTTGCGATTGCAGAAGATGCTGTTAAAAAAGCGGAAGAAAAGCTTAGTGGAACTGGTATCGATTTTGCTCAGCAACAAATCGAAAATCACCAATCACAAAGTGATTCACTAAAAAAAGAGATTTCTACCTTAAAGCAAACAATCGCTGATAAAGAGAAAGAATTAGAAACAGCTAAAAATACTCTTACAACTGTTACTGAAACTGCTCAAAAAGAGTTAAATGATGAAATTAGCAAGAAAGAAGCTGAGTTGAAAGCTAAAGAAGCTGAACTTGCCTCACTTCCAGAAAGTACATCAGTAATTGGTACTAATAAGATTACACTACCAGCATCCTATAAAACAACAGCATTGCCATTACTCAAGAAAATTGAGGCTGCAGGATATACGACGCATCCGAACTATAATGCGACAGCGAATCAATACAAATCAGAAATTGATAATGCTAGCCAATTATCAGAGTATGGTTTTTATGGATATAAAAATCAGTATCAATCTATTGAAGCAGATAAAAATCGTGTGGTAGATCCAAGCAATTTATCAACTGAAGTCCAAGATGAATTGGCTCAATTTGCAGCTGAAATCATTAATGGTGTTCGTTCTGAATTAGGCTTGACTAAAGTAACAGTTACCAGATCAGCTCAAGATTTTGCTAAGAAAGTAGTAGCTGCCTATAACCAAAAGAATGTACCATTTCTTACACATGACGATGTCCATTATGAGGTTGCTCAAAGTATGGGGCTAAATTACTACGATGATCGTGGCTATGAGTCTATAGGTACTACTTTTAGCAAAGGTAGTACAGTTGATGAATTGAAACGTTCATACTACCAATCTATTGTTTTCTTCCTCTTTAATGACTCTTCATCACTCTTTGGTCATACAATTAGTATGTTGCAGTCAGGTAGCCAAAACTATTATCTTGGAGTAAGCCCACGAGTCACAACTAATGGACTTCAAAACCAATTCTTGATGGTTCCTGAAAACAATATTAAATCTTCTACCTTTAGCAAAATAAGTATCGGAAGTGATGTTGTTGACAATACTGCTAAAATTAATGAGTTGAAAACGACCATTGCTGAATTAAAGACAACTATTTCAAACTTGAAACAACTTGATATCAAATCAAACCCAGCCGTTATTGAAACAACTCAAAAGGTTGATGACCTAAATACGGAACTTACAGATTTAAATGATCAACTAACAATTTCTGAGAATAATGTCCAAAATTTGGAGCAGCAAATCAAATTTGCAGAACTGGAATTGCAAAATTTACTTACCCAACCTGAAAACAAGGATATTGTGAATGAAATTAACACTGCTAATAAAAAATTAAAGGAAAAGAAAGAAAATCAAACGTTAGCTCAAAAAGAAGTTGAGACAAAACAAGTTGTTTATCAGACAGCTTTAGATGAAGAGAAAAAACAAGCTGACAAGGTAGAAGAAGAGAAGAAAAAACTTGTTGTACTAGAGTCTTACATAGAAGAACTTGAAAAACTCGTGAAAGAAGGCGATGTAATCAAAGAGAAGTTGCCTGGCTTGAAGGAAAAAGTAGAGGAGCTAAAATCAATCTTGGAACAAGATAAAAAGGCTCTAGAGGATGCTAATAAACTTTTGGAAGAAAAAGTAGAGGAAACAAATCGTACCAAGGCTGAGTACGAAAGATTACTTGAATTGTATAATTTACAATCCAATTATTCATTTATTCGCCTACCAGACGGTTCTATCATTAAGATTCCAAAACCTTCTCCAGCATTGCCACAATCACCAGCAGAGCTTCCAACAAATGGCGGTTCAAGCAATAGTGGTGGCAATGATACTATAGGGACTGGAGCAGGTGAAGGAAATAGCCAGACAAATGAAAAAAGTCTGCAAGGTATGATTAGTGAAAAAACTCCTTCATCTACTGTTGAAACCAAGGTATTGACAGCAAAAGTTTCTCAAACTCAATCATCTAATCAAGAGAAGGCTTCAGAAACATTGCCAACTACAGGTGCTGAATCAAGTGTAGCATTAACTGTTATTGGCATGCTTAGTCTAGCTGCTATCAGTAGAAAATCAAGAAAAATCGAGTTTGAATAATTTCAGGCTACTATTTTGATAGTTCTTGATTAATTATAGTAAAATTGATGAGATCTAGGTCGAATGTTTTAATTAGCTACTTTTAAAGGCTTTTTAGTTCGTCACATGAGATCTCTTTTATTTGATGGCGAATATTTTAAAAAGAGATGACAATGTTTTACTAGTGATACATTTATCATTTAGGAGTTATAGGCAAAAACAAGATTGGTGGAAAAATTTTCTATTTTTCAACAAAATGTTTTTGTATTAAAATATGCTTTATATTTCATTTAGATGTCTATTGTTTTACAAAAGCAGATATTCTGTCATGTAAATGTAATAAAAAAATTCAAAAACAAGAGGTTTTCATAGGAAAATCTCTTGTTTTATGCTAGAATAATAAGTGGAGGTCCACAATGATCAAAATTTTTGGTAAAATCCGCTACCATTGGCAGCCAGATTTAGCATGGGCGATGATTTATTGGTCTCTTACCTTCCTTCCACTTTTTATCAGTTTGACGCTATTACTTGAAAAGCTACGAGTTTCGAGATTATTTATCTTACTTTTCATACTATTCATTTCAATGGTAGTATTAGGGTTACACCGATATTTTGAGTTAGAAGAAGTGGATTTAAGAATAGCTTCTGCTAATCCATTTGCTATTCAGAAAATTAGGATTTCAGATATTGAAAAAATAGAAGTATCCTATTTAGCCATTCGCATTTTTTCAAAAGAATTTCCAACAGGTAAAACGTATCACATGCGAAAATGGCCTAAGAAATATTTTATTAATCATTTGGCAATTCGAAATGATTTTAAAGGTGAAATTATTCTGATTGACCACTTAATTAAACAAGATTACTTTGAAGAGTATTACAGAAAAAAAGCCAAATCATTCTAATGAGATGGCTTTAGTAGGACAAGATTTTATTGCTGATAATATGTCAGAGGTTGGTTCTATATCTCTTGTAAGATCTGTGTCATCAGAAAAAATAACAATACCTTCATCATCATAATCAAAAATTGGTGAGTATGTTTGACAGAGCCCACATGCAATACACCGTTCATTTATTAGTTTTATTTTCATACTATTATTGTAAACATATTTAATAAAAAAGCAAGTTTTAAAAATAGAAGGAGTTTTCTCGATAATGTCACAAGAGCCATGGAATGAAGAGGTATATCAAACAGAGTCTGCGAGTCGTAAAGACAGGTTCAGTAAGGGGCTAGCAAGTACAACAGTATTTACTATTTTATCGTTGATTTTCTTTATTATTGTCCTAATTATAGGAATTACGGCATTTTATCTATCAGTTGGTGGAAGTAAGACAGATTCTACAAAAGAATTTTATAATCCAAGTACTGCAGCAGTAGTTGCAGAAAGTTCGACTTCGGCTGTCGAAACTGTAGAATCTACTCAAAGTGAAGAAGAAATTGTGGAAGAATCAACTGAAACGACTCAGAGCAGTTCGACACTCGTAGAAGCGGCTGACGGTTCCACTATTACTGTCCAAGCAGGTGAAGGTGTTGGTGCCCTTGCAGCACGTGGAGGTATTTCAATTGCGGAGTTAGAGCGTTTGAATCCAGAAAAGATGGCAACTGGTTCTTGGCTTGCCCACCCAGGTGATGTAGTTCGTATTAGATAAGAGGAGTTATGAAATCAATTCAAATTGCAATCGACGGTCCGGCTTCAAGTGGAAAGTCGACAGTCGCAAAAATTATTGCTAAGGATTTTGGCTATACTTATTTAGATACAGGTGCCATGTATCGTTCAGCTACCTATTTAGCCTTGCAAAATGGGATAGAGGTGACCGACCAGAATGGCATTGTTACCTTACTTGCTCAAAATCCTATTCGTTTTGGTCGCGATGAGAATGGTCAACAACTTGTTTTTGTTGGTGACCAAGATGTTACCTTGCCAATTCGTGATAACCAAGTGACCAATAATGTTTCTGCAGTAGCAGCCCTTCCTCTTGTACGGGAGGAACTGGTTCGTTTGCAACAGGAAATTGCACAGGCTGGCGGCATTGTCATGGATGGGCGTGATATAGGTACAGTCGTATTACCTCAGGCGGAACTCAAGATTTTCCTTATCGCATCCGTTGAAGAACGTGCTCTTCGTCGTTTTAAGGAAAATACGGAACGTGGCATTGAGACAGACTTGGAACTCTTAAAAGAGGAGATTGCAGCTCGTGATTTTAAAGACTCCAATCGAGCAGTTTCTCCATTGAAAGCAGCAGATGATGCTATCACCTTTGATACGACAGGCGTATCTATTGAAGGAGTCGTTCAATTTATTTCTGAAAAAGCAAAAGAAATTCTTGACAAGTAGTTTTAGACATGTTAGAATGATTGTATTGAGAAAAGCAGAAGTGAGAGCTTCTCGCCTTGCGACTAACGTTGTCTGGCTCTACGGATTAAGATTTCTTCGGAAAGAATAATGGTGTAGTGCGGACTTGTGTAGCAAGTCCGTTTCGTTTTTCTCGAAAAATATAAAATGAGGTGAAAAGCCATAGCAAAGCAAGATTTGTTCATCAATGATGAAATTCGAGTGCGTGAAGTTCGTCTTATCGGTCTTGAGGGTGAACAGTTGGGAATCAAACCGCTCAATGAGGCTCAGGCCATTGCTGATAGCGCAAACGTGGATTTAGTATTGATTCAACCACAAGCTAAACCACCAGTAGCTAAAATTATGGACTACGGTAAGTTCAAATTTGAATATCAGAAGAAACAGAAAGAACAACGCAAAAAACAAAGTGTTGTCACTGTGAAGGAAGTGCGTCTAAGTCCAGTTATTGACAAAGGGGACTTCGAGACAAAACTTCGTCATGCCCGTAAATTCCTAGAAAAAGGAAATAAGGTAAAGGTTTCGATCCGTTTCAAAGGTCGTATGATTACCCACAAAGAAGTTGGAGCGAAAGTATTAGCTGAGTTCGCTGAAGCAACTCAAGATATTGCTATTATCGAACAACGCGCTAAGATGGACGGACGTCAAATGTTTATGCAATTGGCCCCAGCTTCAGATAAAAAATAAGCTTTTTAAGCAAAAGGAGAATTATCATGCCAAAACAAAAAACTCACCGCGCATCAGCTAAACGTTTCAAACGTACAGGTTCTGGTGGATTGAAACGCTTCCGCGCTTACACTTCACACCGTTTCCACGGTAAAACTAAAAAACAACGTCGTCACCTTCGTAAAGCAGGTATGGTACATGCTGGTGACTTCAAGCGTATCAAATCAATGCTTACAGGTTTGAAATAAGCCGACTACTAGAATTTAGATTATTATTTGGAGGAAAATTAAATGGCACGTGTTAAAGGTGGCGTTGTTTCTCGTAAACGCCGTAAACGTATTTTAAAATTAGCTAAAGGTTACTATGGAGCTAAACATCTCTTGTTCCGCACTGCGAAAGAACAAGTAATGAACTCTTACTACTATGCATACCGTGACCGCCGTCAGAAAAAACGTGACTTCCGTAAATTGTGGATCACTCGTATCAACGCGGCTGCTCGTATGAACGGTTTGTCATACTCACAATTGATGCACGGTTTGAAATTGGCTGAAATCGAAGTAAACCGTAAAATGCTTGCTGACTTGGCAGTTAACGATGCAGCAGCTTTCACAGCTCTTGCAGATGCTGCTAAAGCAAAACTTGCTAAATAAGCTCTAATCAGAAGAACTGTAACCGCCCAATAACAAGGTATCTATCTAATCACTCCCTCCTCCTGTATACTGTTATAAAAAACATAACTGGAGGATTTATTATGTCACAGCCCATCGTCCCATTGACTGTT
>NZ_POPB01000324.1 GCF_002964045.1 Streptococcus suis
TTTCTAAAGGATAAAGACAAGGTTTTAAACGCTATGGAATTGCCTTATTCCAACGCCAAACTGGAAGCTACCAATAATCTCATCAAAGTCATTAAAAGAAATGCCTTTGGTTTTAGGAACTTTGAAAACTTTAGAAAACGGATTTTGATTGCCTTGAACATAAAGAAAGAGCGAACCAATTTCGTCCTCTCTAGGTGTTAGCTTTTCATCTACCCACTACAGTTGACAAAGAGCCATTTTTTTATACATAAATGGATTGAAAAACTAGATTCCACTTTAAAATCAGATAGTGCAATACACTCTACTTTTTCCTATCTGTAAAACGAACTAAGTAAGATTTGCTGCGAACATTCAAAAAGATGAACTGACACATAGCAAACAGTATCCCAAGTACGGTAAGATTACTGTTTCTATCCCCTGTTTTAGGTAACTGTTCATTAGTTAGCTTTCTCTGTCTTACTACCCCTTCAGAAACTGCCATTTCTTTTGCAACTGGCTTTGGACTATTTTCTCCACGGCTATTCTCTGAAGCTACTAGAATACCCTGTGGCACACTTTGACCTGAAGTCAATCGTTTCACCAGCTTTTCAACTGTAAGAATCGGTCTGTCAAAGCTTAATGATTCCCCCTTAGCCGTTTCTAACGGGGGAAGAACGCCGGCTGGCAAGTCATGGGTAACGCCTTCTCCCTTGGCTGTTTCGAGCGGGGGAAGAACACCGATTGGTAGTTCGTGAGTGACGCCGTCGCCCTTGGAAGTTACGAGTGCTGGAAGAACGCCGATTGGTAGTTCGTGAGTAACACCGTCGCCCTTAGCCGTTTCGAGCGGGGGAAGAACGCCGATTGGTAGTTCGTGAGTGACACCGTCGCCCTTAGCTGTTTCGAGCGGGGGAAGAACGCCGATTGGTAGTTCGTGAGTGACACCGTCACCCTTAGCCGTTTCTAACGGTGGAAGAACGCCGACTGGCAGTTCGTGGGTGACTCCTTCTCCCTTGGTAGTCTCAAGCGGCGGAAGAACACCTACTGGCAGTTCGTGGGTGACGCCGTCGCCCTTAGCCGTTTCAAGCGGCGGAAGAACACCGGCTGGCAAGGCATGGGTAACACCGTCGCCCTTAGCCGTTTCGAGCGGGGGAAGAACGCCGATTGGTAGTTCGTGAGTGACACCGTCGCCCTTAGCTGTTTCGAGCGGGGGAAGAACGCCCTCTGGCAAGTCATGGGTAACGCCATTGCCATGAGCTGTTTTCTGGACAATCACCTGAATAGATACCCGCTTCTGACTGCCGTCATCAAATCGGACAAGGACTGGAAGACTGTGTTCACCTAGGGTAGTTGGAAGAGGATTTACAAGACTCTTTTCAACAGAACCTGCTTGAGCATCAACCTGAACATTGGCCAAAACGGCATTTTCCACCGCAGTCAAATCGTCATCTGTTTCATAGACATACTCATCTCCGACAGTAACTGAATAAACATCTGCTTTCCATGGAATAACCTGAATTGGAATAGTCAATTCGAGATTATCTTTACGGAGTTGAAGACTGGTAACTTGCGGAGTCAGAGTAACAGAAACCAATGCCACACCGTAGTCTTCAAATTGGTCTGGAGTAAGGGTTTTGGATAGACCTTGATTATCTACCAATTTCACTTGAAGGCCTGCTAAGTCCACAGTGTCAGCTGGGCGATAGACAGTCTTAGTCGGTGGAGTTACCACTTCAAAGGCTGTAATAGAGTTTTTATCAAATACTGTAACTGGTAGGGCAGGTGTGACTAGCTCCAAGGGAATATCGATTGTCTGAGATGTTTGCAGGTTGCTTAATTGAGCCTGGTCAAAACTGGAGGCAATCTCATAATGTCCTTGGGCTGGTTGAGGCAAACGAGCTGCCAAATCTGTCACAGAGGAACCTACTTGCAAGGTCATGCTTTCTTCCTTGACAACCGTTTCACCATCTTTGAAACGAAGGTTGATTTGGAGATTAGCTGGGACAACTTCTACCACAACCTCTACCTGCTTCTGACTACCGTCATCAAATCGGACAAGAACTGGAAGACTGTGTTCTCCTAGGGTAGTTGGAAGAGGATTTACAAGACTCTTTTCAACAGAACCTGCTTGAGCATCAACCTGAACATTGGCCAAAACGGCATTTTCCACCGCAGTCAGATCATCATCTGTTTCATAGACATACTCATCTCCGACATTGACTGAATAAACATCCGCTTTCCATGGAATAACCTGAATTGGAATAGTCAATTCGAGATTGTCTTTACGGAGTTGAAGACTGGTAACTTGCGGAGTCAGAGTAACAGAAACCAATGCCACACCGTAGTCTTCAAATTGGTCTGGAGTAAGGGTTTTGGATAGACCTTGATTATCTACCAATTTCACTTGAAGACCTGACAAGTCCACAGTTTCAGCTGGACGATAGTTAGCCTTAGTTGGTGGGGTTACCACTTCAAGCCCTGTAACAGCAGTTTTATCGAATACTGTAACTGGCAGGGCAGGGGTAACTAGCTCCAAGGGAATCTCAATTGTCTGAGATGTTTGCAGGTTGCTTAATTGAGTCTGGTCAAAACTGGAGGCAATCTCATAATGTCCTTGGGCTGGTTGAGGCAAACGAGCCGCCAAATCTGTCACAGAGGAACCTACTTGCAAGGTCAAGCTTTCTTCCTTAACAACCGTTTCACCATCTTTGAAACGGAGGTTGATTTGGATATCTTGTGGTGTCTGTGTCGGCTCTACCAAACGATAGGAAATTCCCTCATTGCTCAAGCTAAAACGGTCCGATTGGTTTTCCAAGTCAATTCGAACAGTATCTGCAAAGCCACCTTCAGCAGTCACGAATACCTTATTCACATGAGGACTTAGATTATGCTCAAATCCTCTAACAAGTACTTCAACAGTACCTTCAATGCTACCTGTTACTGCTAGACTAGCTGTAGCTGGGACAATGACTTTTCCTTGACCAGATAGATTTCCCAGAGTTACTGGATCATTGGCAATGATCAACTGCGTGCCAGATGCAAGTTCTACACCTGTTGAAATCTCAGATACCTGACTGGCTAAACTAACATCTGCCTTATTGACCAATTCCAGAGTTTGGATATTTTGTACATTCAATCCGTGAATGCGTGCAGTGTCAATCGTAACCTCATTATCCAAACTACCATTACCGTCAATTGATTTCAAACTACTAGATTTTGAAATAACAGACACTGGTCCCTCAACAAGCTCCCCATTAACACCTGACAGTTTAATACCTTGATCGGCATTGACAAAATCCGACAGGATTGAAATCGTCACAGGAATGTTGCTTGCTGAATCTGCATTTCCTGCGTAGATTGTGTTAAATCGTGTATCTGAACTTCCGTTGGTAATAGTGATTTGCCCATGATTTCCTGCTGGATCGCCCGTACGAGAGCCGGCAACCAGGCTTGGACGGAGATTGCTTTGAGCTTGACTTATGGTTGTAGAAACTCTATCAAAGGTCAAATGGTAACCATTGGCATAGATCGTTGCCTGTTGACTGGCATCTACAATCATATTCAGCGTCATGTTGGCAAAGGTTACATCATTCCCCAATTCTACATTTGGACCTCGGAAGGTGAGGCGATGCCCTTGACCATCAATTGTGACTGCCTTATTGATAAGGAAAGGCGTTTCTTGACGATGTTGAACATCACTTACCAATTTGATGGTATCGCCATCCCTAGCTTGAGAAAGTGCGTAAGTCAAGCTATGATATGGATTAGCTTCCGTTCCTTGACCGTCTCTGGATTGTTCATCCCCTTGAGTGACATACAGGTCACGCGCCTGAACTTCTTGATAAATACTTGAACGGAAGTCATCTGTATCCTTCAAATAAGCCTGGAAGATGCTCTTTTTCAATTCTTGAACAGCTGAAACTCTAGTTGACAAGGCTACCCTGTTGGTTGCATTAAGTTTCATCTGTTGCAAATCTTTGGCGATGGCCGCATCCATCAAACTCTGAATAGCAGCGAAATCGCTAGCTACACTAGTGGATTTTAGCTCAGACACCTTGGCGATGCGACGCTCAAACATAGCCTTCTTAAAGGTTGCTAGGTCTCCTCCATATTCTGGCATAATGGCATTCAAAGCTGCCTGATCATTGGCATATTGGCCAGAAACATAGGCTACCATTCCTTTTTCATAACCATATTCTCCCAGAATATCATAGGCATTTCTTCTAAAGCTAATGTCACCTACTGTTCCTGCATTGTTTTGCAGACCTGCATAGATAGGCTCAAAAAGAGGAATGGTGTAGTAAGAATTGGTCCGAGCTGTTCCTGTGGTATTGAGACCGTCAAACTTGTAGCGACCTGAAATCAATTGCTTATCTACAAAATCATGGACAGATTGCAAACCTGCTGCTAAATCTCTTGAAATCGGTTGAGCTTGATCTGTCTGACCACCATTAGCACTTGCGACAAGGCTCAGCTGATTAAGAAGGACTGCCCTGTCTTCAGGTATCTGCCCCAAGATAGACTGAGCTTCTGCGTAGTCTAAAGTGTACAATACGTCCAAGATACCCTGCATATAGGTCTTGAGGTCATCACTTGTTTGGAAACGGTCTGGACTAGCATTTTGTGTCCGATTGTCCCCCATGCGATAGGCTGTATTGATAATAAAGCTTGGGTCTTGATAGGGTGTTTTGGCAACATCCATAGACTCAAACATTCCTCTGGCAAAAACTTCTTGTAACTGGCCAGCTCGTCTATCATAGCCATTTAACCAAACGTTCTTATCCAGCATATGGGTCAATTCATGGGTATAGACAGACTGACCTGCCTCAGACAGGGATTTTTTCAAAAAGAGATTAATGGAAGTCTTTCCATTGGCCTGACCATCAGCTTGTAAAAAGTTGGCATAAAGGTTGAGCGGTCTAATGAATTTCTCGACCCCTTCTAAAACTCCTGAACCATATTTTGGTGAATAAAGTTCTTGAACACGCTGAGCAGCTGTCCCTAGTTTCTGCGGACTGTCAACCACAATAATCGGTTCGTGATTGGCTAGAATATCCCTGTTCTGACTGATGCGATGCCAGAATTTCAAAAAGCTTTCCTGATCATCAGCATAGGATTGTAAGTTAGCTTTAAATGTTGCCAAGCCTGTCTGGTCACCTAGTCGGACATAGGATTCCGTCAAACCATAGTTGACTGTGTTTGAAGTGCTAATGGCATATACAAGATCAGTAGGTAGGGTCAAGAGAGGAATGAGATGGTTACCCAGACGTACATTGCTCTTTAATTTCTGATAGAGCGAGGAATTTCCGTAAGGAGATTGGGACTCTGCCAGATGAGCCTTGCTGGTCTCCTTAAACCATTGCTCCCCTGTTTTACTTGGCTCAAACAAGCTCACTCCCTTCTCCACAAAGGAGAAAATATCAACTTGATTTGTAATTGGAGCTAGTTTGGTTTGGTAAGTAGTCGCTGACTGTCCCAAGGTCAAATCACGATAGGTCAAGGTATTCAAGATAGTAAGAGTTCCAAGGGGACTCCCGCCACCACCAAAAACCTGAGGGTGATACAAGATTAAATCCTGGGCTTGGTGTTGACCAAATTCAAAGGAATATTGACGATCCAGATAGGAAAGACCTGCTAAAATCTTCTCCTTATTACGACGGAGATCCTCTACATTGACCTGGCTTGATTTCTCAAAAATACCTGTCAGAGTCGCTTCAATCTTAGCCTTTACTCGCTCAAAACTCTCCCTCATATCCAGCATATCCATATAGGCTGTCTGCTTGAGAGACTGCATCTGGTCGGCTGACAGAGCATTTCCCCCATTTTCCTTCCGAATGGCCGTCTCTAGAGCATTTTTTTCAAGAAAGCTTTCTTGATGGCCCAAGTAAGGATAGAGTGATTCATAGGTCACAGCCGCAAAATCATTTTTCAGTGAAGCAACCTGCTGCGCAACTGCCTCTCTGGTCTGGCTTGTCGTTGGCTGAGTCGTCGCAGGGACTATCTGACTACTACCATCCGAATAAACCACTTGAAACTGCTGAACTGTTTTTCCATTGACGGAGGTCATAAGCTCCCCTTGGTCATCTAGTGGCAATTTAGCAACTTCATTGGCAGCTACACTACGAACCATGGATACTGAACGAAGTACGGGTTGGACTACTTCTTTTGCTAGCTGGTCAGTCGGAGCAGATTCTACTGCTGATGTTTCTGCTAGCTGGTCGGTCGGAGCAGATACTACTGTTGCTGTTTCTGCTACCTGAGCTGTTGTAGCTGGCTCTACTGCTGATTGGCTTGGAGTTTCAACCACTGTTTGAGAACTTTCTGTCCCTATACTAGGTTCACTTACATTCGCTTCCGACAGGGGTTGAACTGAGTTTGCCTTTTCTTGATCGAGTGTTGTTGATTGATTTTCTTGGGTAACTGGAGTCTGTGAGACGATTGAATCAGTTTGAGTAGACTGAACTACTGGAGACAAAGTCTCTGCGGGAACTGGTTCTGTCAACTGAGTTCCCACCATCTCTGAAACCTGATTACTTGTTTGATCTTGACTTGGCCCATCTGTTACTGCCTGACTAGTTTGCAGACTACTAGCAGGCACTTGACTTACCTCTTGCGCAGCCGCAACCTGCCCTCCAACAATACTAAAGCTAATTGCCAGAGCAACTGACACGACACCGATGGAAAACTTACGAATACCAAAATGGTGCTTTTTTTGTAAAAAATTCAAATTCATAGATATATAGTCTCCTTTTTTGACCCGATAAAATACCTACTGCAATTATATAAGTAATAAGTATGAAATGCAAAGAAAACGCTAGCAATCTTTTAGAATCAAAAAAATTTCCCAACGATAACCGTCAGGAAACTAATGAAAACCATGGTTTCTAAGCAACCTCTTCAACCATCATTCCCTCACCGTCTCAATCGTCCACTCCTTATAACCTCGGAAACGAATAGCTCCTTGCTGGTCGGTGCGATAGACTTGGATATCTCGACTATCAAAGCGGTCCAAAGTTTCTTGGTGAGGGTGCTTGTAGCGGTTGTTTTCTCCTGCTGATACCAGAGCAATCTTGGCTCCGATATGGTCTAGAAATGCTGGATAGGAGGACCCTTGGGAGCCATGGTGACCAGCTTTGAGGACATCGACAGGCAGGTCGGGATAGGTTTTAATCAAGTCCAACTCCCCTTGCTCCAAGTCCCCTGTAAAGAGAAAATTGGTTTCCAACAAGCGACCGTAAAGAACAACAGAATCATTATTACCACCGTCTCCTGTCCCATCTGGATAGAGGACTTCCAGATAGGAGTCAAAAATCGGCAAGCGGTCGCCCACTTTCACCACATGGACAGGGACATTGATGGCTTTCAAGGTGGCTACAAAGTCAGGCACCGTCAGGCTTCCTGGTGACACGTAAATCCGACCAATCTGGACCTGCTTCGCCACTTCCAGCACATCGCCCACATGGTCCGCATCGGTGTGGGTCAGGACCAAACTATCAATCCTATCCACGCCCCGACTATGCAGATAAGGGATCAAGGTTCGCTCTGCATTTGCCTGCGAAGACCGCTCCTGCCAAGCTTCCTTGGCCGCAAAATCGACCCGTCCGCCCACATCAATCAGGACCGTCCGACCCCGCATATCCCGCAAAAAGATGCTGTCTCCCTGCCCGATGTCCACCACCGTCACCTCGTTCTCCAGCGGGTGTTTGGTGATGAAAAATAGCAGAGCGAGGACCAAGCTCAGTCCTAGAAGCCATTTCTTTCTCCTGTGGAAATCGTAGAGCAAGAAGAGGCTGACCAGCAAAAGCAAGAGGACCAGCTCAGACGGCTTGCCCAGTATCCAAGGCCGAAAGCCCAAATCTGCTACCCAGACAATGATTTTCTCCATAAAAACGAAAAATCCGTTGACCCAGGTTATCTTGACAACTGGCGACAGGAGAAAAATGACCGACAAACCTGGCAAAAGCAGGACATCAAAGACGAAAGAAAAGGCAAATGTCAAGAGAATAGACAGGGGCTGGAAGGCATAGAAATAGGTCATGAGCACCGGTAGAATCCCCAGCGAAATACTAAGACTTTCCACCGCAGCCTTTTTGACCTGCCCCAAGTCCTCAAAATCAAAGACCGTCAGCAAGAAAGCATAGGTAAAAGTCAGCACTCCTCCTGCTGTCAGTAAAAATCGGGGCAGCATCAGCAGGCAGACAAAGACTGTCACCGCAAAATTATCCAACTTCCGCAAGCCCATATTGCCCAGAATTTTCTGGACCAGGGACCGCACTACTGACACCGAAAAACCTGTCAAACCAGCATAGACAAGAGAAAAGGGAATCTGCAACTTATCCACCGTTTCCTTGGTCAAACCCAGACGCAACAAAATCCAACGAAACTTGTCGATGAAAAAGCCCACCTGCATACCAGACAGGGCGAAGAGATGAATGATACCCAGACTAGAATAGAGGTCGCTCATCTGGTCAAACTCACTGTCCAAGTCCCCCAATAAAAGCCCTGTCATGTAGTGACTCATGGGAGCCGGAAAATTGGTTTTGATATAAACCAAAGCCTGCCTCCGCCAGCTTGATAGCCAGTCAAAAACATTCCAAGACTGGACAGGAACAATCTTCTTAATCGCCGTTAGCTTGACAGTCCGATAGATGCCCTGTGTTTTCAGATAGGCCTGATAGTCAAAGCCGTTGAAATTCCGCTGACCAGCTGGCAGACTGACTTCTGCTTCCACTTCTAGCTGGACCAGACCTGTCAGCTTTTGAAAATAAGCCTGCTCCTCCTGACTGGCTAATTTGTAGAAAACCTGATAGGTTTGTCCGTCAGCCCGACCCCGAAAGGACAGGCTGTCGCCGTTTACTTCAATGGTATCTGGAATAACCTGCACAATCGTCACTTGCTCTGGGGCTGACTGGGCTGCCCGCTCCCATTGGACCTTCTGACATCCGAAAAACAGACCGCACAGGGCTAGAAGCGGCAGCATCTTGAGGAAAACTGCCTTACCTTGCAGAACCCCAAAGACAAGGAGCAACAAACTCAGCAGGCCCATTGTCAAGAGGGAAAAAGAATGGACTGCAAAGTAGGCCGCCACCGCCAAGACTGCCAGGTGAATGGGCTGGCAGGGGAGCTTACTCAACCGTGACATAAGGTCGGATGCTTTCCATAGTTTTGTCGCCGATGCCTGATACATTGTTGAGGTCGTCCACCGACTTGAAGCCGCCGTTAGCCTCACGATAGGCGACAATGTCCGCCGCACGCTTGGCACCGATGCCCGAAATGGTCTGCAGATCCGCCTCGGTCGCCGTATTCAGATTGACCTTACTTTCATTTCCTTCTTGGGACATAGCAGAGCTGGCAGTCGTGCTGGCAACCACCGAGACATTTTCGTCCTTGCTGGCCACATAGACCACCGCCTCGTCGCTGAGCTTCTGAGCCAGATTGATAGACTTGGGGTCTGCCTGACTGGTCAAGCCGCCTGCTGCATCAACTGCATCATTAACACGCGCACCAGCTTCTAAGGTGTAGAGCCCTGGTTTTTCCACCGCTCCTTTGACATCAACGACTAGCTGGCTGGGCTCTTCACTGCTTGCCGTGCTAGAACCATCTGTCTGCTCTTGACTGCTCAAAGTTTGTTCGGTCTGTGGAAAATCTGTCAGTCCTGTCTGATCAGACTTGGCAGGTTGGCTGAAAATTAAAAATGTTGTCAGAAGTAAACCTGCAGCTGCTGGCAGAGCAATCTGCCACTTGTATTCTTTAAGCATTTCTATATAAGTTTTGATTGTATCCATAAATTACCTCCACCTATATAGTTCGCAAAAGATAGAAAAAAACCCGCAAGCTGCGAGTTTAATCCTATTTTTTATCCAACTGAGTGCTTGGTTGCCAGAAGAAGCTAGCAATATAGCTAAAGACATAGGTCAGACCCAAGATAAGGGCAACCAGCAAAAGAACTGGGATACGATAGATATAAGTCAAGATATTTGGCTTTTTATTGGTTTGGAAAGAAGCTGCATGGTCATCTAATCGTTTGAACTCCGCCTCGATTCGGCTGGTCACTTCTGTCGTACCTGCATCATCCATGCGCTTGATATCCGAAACATCGATAGGATTTCCAAATGCCACATCAATTCGCTCACCAGCTAAGAGCCCCTTGATGGTCATGGGACCCACATAGGTAGCTGGCATGAGTTTGACCTTGGCTGACTTGGCAATGACCGCCACACCACCTTTAAGTTCAGAGGAATGACGACTTCCTGAAGGAAACATGACCAGCGAACGGTCACTCTTTTTCAACATGTTAACTGGATACTTGATGGCTGCCATGCCAGGATTTTCACGGTCAATCGGAAAGGCTCCACATTTTGAAATCCACCAGCCAAACCCCCGGTCCTTGAAAAGTTCTTTTTTTGCCATAAAGATGAACTGCTTAGGAGCAGCTGCGTAGCCAAGAAAGACTGGATCCCAGAAGGTTTTGTGCGGAGCGATAAGAATATAATTTTCCTCCTGTGGCAAAATTTTCTCTCTATCATGATAGTGAATATTGCCATTGATGGCCCACAACAAGAATGTTAATAGTGTTCGTAGATAAGAATAAAACATAAACTTCTCCTTTTTCAATCCCTCCTATTATAGCACAAAATTGCTTCAGGAAGAAATGTCATATACATTCAAATTTACAATCAAAAAGCCTGTATTTATAGTCTTTTAGTTTACTTTTAGTACTCGCTCCAACTATCTGGGAGATAGTTGGAGGTTGGAAATAAAGCGAACAAAGTTCGCATCAACAGCCGCAGGCATAACTCAATGCTTTTTTATTTCTAGGCATTGACTTGAAACAGTCCCCCAGACTGTTTCAATCAGGCAAGGCGAGTTCAAACACTCCAATGGAGTGTTTGAAGTTGGAAATAAGGAAACAAAGTTTCTTCATTCGTCGAAGTAATAAAAGAAAAACTGATATGTAAAGCCCTTTGTCAAGTAAAAACAATCGAACTGATAAAAAAATGAAAAGTATCTAGAAAGAGCCTAGTTCTTAGCTTCGGGCAGT
>NZ_POPB01000325.1 GCF_002964045.1 Streptococcus suis
GACCGATAATCTCAACCAGCAGGATGTCAATCACCAGCTCTTACGCTTGGACAATTATATGGCAAATCTCCTCAATTACCTCAAACTGACCAACCATGCTAGCGATTTTCGTTTTGAGCAGGTGGAAGTAATAGAAGTAGTTGTGGACTTGGTCAAAAAATACCGCAATCAGTTCTTGCAAAAAGACATTTCAGTGACCATCGATGGAAATTGGTTACTGAAAACCGACAGAAAGTGGCTCAGTTTTGCCCTGTCACAGATTATCGACAAC
>NZ_POPB01000326.1 GCF_002964045.1 Streptococcus suis
AGAAGGCCTTTTTATTTTGTCCAGATGAGGTGGTTTAAGCACCAAAACAGCTATTTTTCCCTAAAAACAGTAAAAAAGACAAACACCAAAACGATGTTTGTCTGCAATCTGAAAGGAGCCTGAGCTCCTTATAATTTTAATGAAATAGTTGAAATCCTCTTTGACAATCTGCTCTTGCTTGCTCCGTCAGGGATTTAAATTCCTCCCAGACAGGACGTTCTTGGTCTGTAAAACGGAGATTGGCGCCTGGCAAGCTAGCATTAGAAATGGACTGCACAAAGCCTGACAAACTGGTCTCAAGTGCCAATCCTTCCTTACTTGCCACATCTTCCTTGACAAGCTCAAGAGCTGACTGCAATTTCTCCGTCAGTTCTTTGCCGATTGTTTCCTCTTTCCCGGCCAAAATGGGAGAAAGCTGGTCCAATAACTCAATGATACGTTTTTTATCCATAGCAAACTCCTTGGTTTGTTTTTTATATTATTATACTATAGAACCGAGGTGCTCACAAGAGAAAACTTACATTTTAGGGTAAACCAATTCAAATTCTTCACAGACAACCAGCATATCTTCTGAGAAGGGCAGACCTGCTTCTGCCAGCCATATCGTGAAGAGTTCTTCGTGGACCTGCCGCCAGTGGATCAGACTTTTCGCTTTTATGTCAGACAAGTCACCTTCCTGACGGAACTCGCCCTCCTTATAGGCATGTTCTTCCGTCACTTGGGAAAAGGGCGTCACATAGACCTTGGTGGTCTGGATAATACACACAGCCTGACCTTGCCCATCGAGAATGATGTCGTAGCCACCAGCCGTCGGGATTTCTTCTCCCTCTACTGCGTAGAGGGCATGGGCAGAGCTGGTCGAGGTTTTGATGCCTCTAGCCACCAATTCAGCCAGTCGATCAGCTTCCGCCCCAAAGGCCCAGGCCTCTGGCTCAGGACCAGCTTGGGGATTGGAGGCAAGAAATTCTTGCCAGAGTTGTGTTGGTGTCATGGTTTTTCCTTTCTAGAATACCATTCTCCTCTCGTCAACAGGCTCACTCGTTCGGTACGAACTTCATCAATGAGTGGGAAATGCACATCTTCCAAGAGGTATTGGTAAACAAAGCCCAGTTTTTCTTGGACACGCAGAGACTTACTATTTTCTACAAACGCACGGCACCAAATCTTGTCTAAACTCAACTGGGAAAATCCGTAATCCAGTAAAACTTGACAAGCTTCTGGAATGAGGCCTTGTCCCCAAAATCCCTGTCCAAGCCAGTAGCCCAGTTCTGCTCCTGAATCTGGCAAATCAAGCCCGCTCTGCTTGCCAATCATCAGGCCAATACTGCCAATGACCTGACCCGTTTCTTTGAGGACAAGGGCATAGGTTTCTAGTTGACTGAGGACTGTCTTGATAATTTCTCGACTTTCTTCCAGACTTTGATGAACTGGCCAACCCGCTGCGGGTCCTACACCTGGATGACTGGCCTGAGAAAATAAGTCAACTGCGTCTGACTCGCTCCAAGGACGGAGCAAAAGGCGATTAGATTCAAGAATCATAACATTCCTCCCTACTTCAAACTCCAGCCGCCGTCGATGGTGATAATTTGGCCTTGCATAGAAGCCAGTTTGCCGCTGGCTAGCATAAAGGTTAGCTCTGCTATTTCACTTGGCTGGGACCAGCGTCCGATAGGGGTCTGGTCTGCCACCCAATCCTCCAGACCACCAGGCTCAAAGTCCTTCTGGGTCATGCCTGTTTGGACGGCACCTGGTGCGATGCCGAAAACCTGGACCTTGTCCTTGGCATAGTCCAGTGCCAGCTGCTTGGTAAAACCTGCCAAAGCGTGCTTGGAGGCGGTATAGGCTGAACCTCCTCCGCCTGCAAGGCTAGAAGCAATGGAGCACATATTGATAATGATGCCTGACTGCCTGTCCACCATTTGCTGCAGGTAGGGACGGGTCAGTCTAGTCACAGCAAAAAAATTCACCGCGAAGATGCGAGCTAATTCATCCTCCCCAATATCGAGATGGGGTCGGTAATCGTCTAGAATGCCTGCGGTGTTACAGAGAGCATCAACTGTCTGGCACCATGAAAAGACTGGGCTTAAATCGCCAGTCAGGTCCAGTTGTAGAAAGTGGAAATCACCTGCCAAATCAGGCTTGCTGCTCTGGTCAATCCCGTAGACACGCCAGCCATTTTCCAAAAAAATCCCTGCCTGCGCAAGGCCAATGCCGCTGGAAACGCCGGTGATGAGAGCTGTCTTAGTCATGGACTTCTACCCAGTCGGTCGCAAGGACATCGCAAGGGGTCGGGCTCCACATGGAGAAGCCTTCTCCCTCGCCCGTCACGTTGATGAGGAAATAGGGGGTCGCCTCCAACTTTTGCCCGTGGACCTCAATGGTGTCAAAGAGCTGGACGTAGTTCTCCGCCCCGCCCCAGCCTGTGCGAACATACTTTTTCTTGGCTTTCAAGCCTGGTAAAATCTCTTCAAATGTCATGGTTTACTCCTTTGTTGTTTATAAATGTTGATTTAATAAGGTTTCTAGCACGTTGCATAATGCTAGTTCAGTAATTTGTTCACCTTTTTGTTCACCCTAGAGATTATTGATGGCTTTTTCATAGAATGAAACAGCATCTTTTTTCTGTAGGTTATCTTCTGTCTCCTATTTTACTGGATATTCCGTTTAAACAGGGGTGCTTCTTGCTAGAACTATAATTTGATTAAAAATAAGCAAATAGGGATGAATTCGAGCGAGGCTGGACAAAAAGCCCAGTGCCACTTCTTAGAGTTCATGTCAACATCTCAGCGCAGTAGTTGATTGGCTTTAACAGTCCAGTGGACTGTTAAAGGTTGGAGATAAGATTTGCAAAGAAAATCTCAGCAATTCGTGTTTCACACTCCAAATCCGACCTTTACTATTGTTGCGAACAAAGTTCGCTTCATTTCCAACCTCCAACTGTCTCCCAGACAGTTGGAGCTGTGCGGGAGTGGGAGTAAAATAGTCCAGTGGACTATTTTAGCCCGAACCTACTGTTTGGAAGTGTGGGGAACTCTTCTTTTAATTGTTGAGTTCTTTCCCACTCCCGGTATTCTGATATACTTTGCTTGCCCCTTTGGGATAGAAAGGGGGTGAAGTGTTCTAATGGAACTTTTTATCATCACGTTTGTTGCTCCTTTGCTGGTATCTATCCTGACAGCATTGTTTGAGTATTGGCTCAACTCACGCAACAAATAACCCTAGGGCATAGCTTGAAAAAGCTTAGAGCCAAAAAGAAAACCCTCAACGCTGCAACGTTGGGGGCTTTTTGTGTTCCTTTGGAACTCTAATCATCATTACTTAGAGTATAGCACCCTTTTATTCAATTGTCAAATGGTTTATTTACGTTAGCGATTCATAGACTATCTCTGAATTGGCAAAATATAGTCTAGTATCAGAATACCCCCGCATGTTGCCTGACACGAGGGGCTAGCATGACGCGCCGAAGGTAACTTCTTATTTCCAGTCTATCAATCGAACCCTATAAACCTCACTCTATTATACCAAAAAATCGCTTCTATTTCGGTTTCCTCACCAACAAAACCGCAGTTCCAATCCAAAAGGCCATAGCTGGAAGAATGACCAACATCAGATTGAGCCAAACTGGAACGGTCATGACCATATTTACCACACCTCCAACAATCATAAAGAGATAGGTCGGTAAAAAGACATAGCGGACTAATTTTTCCTTTTGGAAAAATAGCAGAGCGAGACCGAGCAAGGTGAGTGGCACTAGAAGCCCCCAGCCAGTCAAGACTAGGTCAGGTTCCTTGGGCATTGCCCAGAGACGAAGTCCACAAATCACGAGAAAAAGAAGGGGGATGCAGAGAAAACTTGCCCAAACCTTGATTTTGCTGGTCTGGTAAATCAAACCGCGAATGATGAGGAAAATCCCAGCGGGGAGGAGGAGGCTAAGTAGCGCGTCGCAGATCAAGTCCAGCCAGTTGAGAGAGATGGTTCCTGTCCCTGCAAAGTCCATTAGCCATTGGCTACCTAGATAGATGACCAGCATGAGACCACTCAGGTTTGCGACTTCCACGAAACCAATCGGAGGGAGATAGCTGAGTAGGTCGTCCGCCATCTGCTTGCTGTCTTTGCCCAGAAAATCCTCCGCCGAAAGCCCGTCTTTTTGGGCTTCAAGAACATCTTGGTAAATGGATAAGAGCTGGGCAGTCACTGCTTCTTCCTGCTTGTGAAAAACAGAGGCAATCATCATATAACCATTTATACGGCCCATATACTCCTTGTTTTCCTTGGTCAACTGGCTTTCAATCACTTCAATCTGCTTGCGGTATTCCATTTGTTTGCTCATCTTATTCTCCTTTCAATCGCTGAACTTTTCGAACCAATTCCGTCCACTGGCTCCAAAAATCTTCTAGATAAGCCTTTCCCTGGTCTGTAAGATAGAAATACTTTCTGTCTGGTCCGCCTGGCGAGGGCTTGTTCTGACTAAAAATCAGGCTATTTTTCTCTAACTTCTGGAGCAGAGGATAGACTGTCCCTCCGACCATGTTTTCAAAGCCCTGATTTCTCAATTCCTGAACCAGCTCATAACCATAAATCTCCTTCTGACTGATAATTTGTAAGACACAGCCATCCAGGACCCCCTTGAGCATCTGGGTTTCTTTCATAAGCTCTCCTCATCATCTGTAAAAAATCCAAACAATAGGCCTGATGCTAACAGGATACCTAAAATCACAATAGAAACCAAAGCCCAGCCAGTTATAATGGCCGTCACAAGCGTGATGCCTGCTAGTTTCCAATTTTCCCGACTTTTCTTATCCAGTTTCATACTGCCTCCCTACCTAGTTTGTAATACCGACTAGTTTGATAAAAATAAAAGTGATTTTCTTTGTCCTCTATCACTAGTTTGTTTTACCTATTAGCCTTGTATCTATAGTATAACACATGGTAGCTAGTATGTAAAACAAAATAGTGAAAAAATTAAAAACTTGGGTCACCCCAAGTTTAGGAAATAATCTGTTTGTAAGATCGTGTTGTGATGGCATAGACCACTAGGTAGAGGAGGAGATAGCCACCACAGATGCCTACTGTCACCTGTAACATAAGCCCTGCATTAACCACGCCGATAGATAAAAGAATGGATGATAACATCTTGTAGGCAAAGGCAAGATGGACAAAGGCAAGTAGGATAGGCAGGAAAAAGACGGTCAGTAATTGCTTGCGAATAGACTGTCTCGTCTGGTCCTCGTCCAAGCCAACCTTGGTCATGATGATGAAGCGGTCTCTGTCTTCATAGCCTTCTGAAATCTGTTTGAAGTAAATCACCAGCACCACCGCCATCAAAAAGATGAGCGATAGCAAGAGGCCAATGAAGAAAAGTGAACCTGCAAAACTGAAGAAACCACGCATTGCATAGGCACGATAGGCGAGACTGATGGCGTTCGTTACATTCTGTAATATATTGGACTCCCAAAGCTCACTTTCAAAACGTCCTGATAAAAAGGCGTCATGGCTATCTACCTGTTCTTCTTCTGATAGACTGCTTTCAAAGCCCATATAATAGCGATTCTCAGCTTGATTTTCAAATATCGTCAGATCTTGAACCACAATGACTAAGTACTGACTGACAATGAAAGACATATGGTCAGGCAGATGACCCAAGGTCACATTCTTAGGCAAGACTTGGACAACTTCCATCTCCTTTTCATCAAATGTAAGAGTTTGACCTGCTTGATACTGGACTCCCTTACTGTAGATGGCTACTTGGTCACTTGCCAACTGGAGCGCCTCTCCAGTCATCTTTTCATAGCTGGCTTGATCAAGGATAAAACCAACACCCAGGTCAGAGAAATCTACGCTAGCGGCATCTTCAACCGTAAAAAATCTTACTTGCTGATTTGTCACCTCAGTAAAAGAGGCTTGCTGGTAAGGATAGACCACCTTACTTTCAATAGGAATATCCTTCTCTTCTAAGATAGCTTCCGCCCACTCCTCCACTTGTGTTTTTGAAGCGGTTGGTTGCATTCCAACATCAATCGAATAATCATTTGGGTTTTGATTGGCAATATAATCTTTGCCACCGATGTAAATATTAAGTCCTCCAACCATGGTCACCAAAAACATGCTGGAGAGGATGGTAATGGTCGCAAGGCCCAGAGCATTTTTCCGCATACGGAAAATCAAGTTGGAAACTGAAATAAAATTCTCAGGCTTGTAGTAATAGGTCTGACGGTGTTTTAGCCAGTTTAAGAGACTGATGACACCTGATTGGAAAAGCAAGTAAGTCCCAAGGATAACCAGTAAGGTTGCTCCAAAGAAACTTGGAATAGCTTTCAGCGGACTGGTCACTAGTTGGGCAATAGCATAGCCCGCACCCAATAAGATAAGGGCTAAGAGGGTTTGTAGCCAGAGGAAGCCTGTTGGCTTGTCCCCACGCTTCTTGCCCTGAACTAGTTTGAGCGAGTCGGTCAAGCCCAACTTCCCAATATTAAAGAGGCTGACCAAGGCAAAAATCCCAAAGAGATAGATAAGTACAGTGACTAGACTTTTCAACTGGAAGGTTGAAGCCAAGACCACAGGCATCTGCATGGCTTTCAGCAAGAGCGCATAGAAAAGTTTATCTAGAGCTAATCCCAACAAGGTTCCTGTCAAAATAGTGCTAGCTGCGAAAACTAGATTTTCTAGGAAGGTCATTAAGAGAAGGTGTTTTTTCTCCAAGCCTAGAATGCTATAGACACCAAACTCTTTTGACCGCTGCTTCATAACAAAACTATTGGCATAGAGAATCATAATAGCGACCGCCAACATGACCACAATCATACCGAAGCCCAAAACCATATTTATTCCGTCAGCACCTCTTATCTTGCTCAAATCTGGATGAAAAGTCAAAGAAGTAAAAATATAGGCTATAGCTGTTGAAACAGTGGTCATTAAGGCATAGGGAAAATAGAGCCTACGGTTCTTTTTGAGATTGGTAAGAGCCAATCGAAAGGTTAGTCCAAACATATTACTCACCTCGATTCGCCATGACTGTCAAGGTATCTGAAATCAGCTGATACATTTCCTGACTAGTTCGTTCACCACGGTAGATTTGATTATAGAGAATACCGTCCTTGATAAAAAGGACCCGTTTGGCGCGACTGGCTGCAGCTGTAGAGTGAGTCACCATCAGAATGGTCTGCCCCTGCTGGTTAATCTGCTCAAAAACATCCAACAAGGTTGCAGATGATTTGGAATCGAGGGCCCCAGTCGGCTCATCTGCCAAAAGGATTTCTGGCTGGGTGATGATGGCACGCGCCACCGCAACCCGTTGCTGCTGACCGCCTGAAATCTCGTAGGGCATCTTGTCTTGTAAGGTCGCAATTCCTAGACTATTTAGTGTATGAACCAGTCGATTGTTCATCTCATCAATCGGATAGCGAGACAAAACCAAAGGCAAGAGCACATTGTCCTTGACCGAGAGGGTATCCAAGAGGTTGAAATCCTGAAAGACAAAGCCCAACTTCTCTCGACGAAAGGCTGCAGCTTCCTTGCTCTTAATCGTTTCTGTATTAACACCATTGAGCAGGACCTTGCCCTGCGTTGGCTTATCAAGGGTTGCCAAAATATTGAGCAAGGTGGATTTTCCAGAACCCGATTCCCCCATGATCGCCACATACTCACCCTCTTCAACGGCAAAGTGAATATCCTTCAAGGCCTCAACCTGCCCCGCCTTAAAGCGAGAACTGTATATCTTTTGAACGTGTTGAACATCTAAAACTGACATAACTTGACTCCTTTTCTTTTTCTACCCCCATTCTAGCCCATCCTCCGACAGTCTGCCATAGCCCTAGCTTTCATTTGCGTGACAGTTTTGTAAGATTAGTCAAAAATCAACTCCACTTCTTTGATGCCAATTCGCACTTCTGTTCCCCGCCCCACTTTGGAGCTTAGTTTGAGGGAATAGCCCAGCTCCGCAGCGATTTTCCGGGAGAGATAAAGTCCCAGACCCGAAGACTGCTGGGTTCTGCGGCCATTGAAACCTGAAAAACCACGCTCAAAAACCCGCTCCAAGTCACTCTCTGCAATCCCAATGCCTGTATCACGAATAACCAACTCATCTCCATCCAGAGCAATCGAAATACTTCCCCCCTGACAATATTTGAGGGCGTTGGATAAAATTTGTTCTATCAAGAGACCCAGCCAGCGTTTGTCGGTCTTAACGAGTCTATCCAACTGTCCCAAGTCCAAGCTAGTATTGGCCTGAATGAAAAACAGGGAATATTTCTTGACCAAACTTCTGACCAACTCTTCCAAATTGACGGATTCGATAACCAAATCATCATGAAAGGACTGTAAACGGAGATAGTTCAAGACCAAGCCTGTGTATTGTTCTATCTTGAACAATTCCGATTCTAATTGATGACGGACTGAACTACTATCTACTTCCTTGACCAAGAGCTGACTGGCTGCAATCGGCGTTTTCATCTGGTGGGCCCAAAGGGTGTAGTAGTCATCTAATTCTGTCTGTTCCTGTCGCTGTTTTTCTAGGATTTGCTTGTTCTGGACTTCTAGTCGCTCCACTTTTTCCTGCAACAAACGCTCACTGGCTGTCCCAGTAGTCACTTTCTGACCACGCCAGATTTTTCCAAAGCGGGAAAATTCCCTGACAAAATCCCAGAGGAGGGCGAGGAGCCAGCAGATAGTGAGCAGGGTGAGGGCGTAGAAAACCAGATTTCTTTGGATGTCAAAGAGGCTACTATAAGCCAAAATAGCCACAGCAAAAATGGCGTAGGCTATCAGAAAAATTAAGCGATGACCAAGCCATGATGTCAAAAATCCTGGTACTAATGAGCCAAAATCATCCTTATTCATGTGTCCACACCAGGCCGTAGCCTACTCCTTTCTTGGTCGCAATCACATCTGGCAGACCCAGTTCTGCCAATTTCTTACGCAGGCGAGCAATGTTAACCGACAAAGTATTGTCATCCACAAAAATATCACTGTTCCAGAGTTCTCTCATCAACTCCTCACGGCTGACGACTTCCTTACCATGTTCAAAAAGCACCCGTAAAATCTGAAATTCATTTCGCGTTAGCTCTTCCACAACCTGTCCATAGGACACCTGCATGGTCTTTAGGTCTAGGGAAACCTCTTCAAACCAGAGTACACTTTGTTCTCCGACAAAGTCATAGGTTCTTCTGAGTAGCCCCTGTATTTTAGCCAAAAGAACTGTCATTTCAAAGGGCTTGGTCACATAGTCATCCGCCCCCATATTGATCGCCATGACAATATCCATGGGCTGGTCATGGGAAGACAGAAACATAATAGGCACACGGGATGTCTTGCGAATTTCCTGACACCAGTAATAGCCATTGAAAAAAGGCAGACCAATATCCAGCAAAATCAAATGGGGCTGAAAATCGCTTATTTGGTCCAACACCGTCTGAAAATCTTGGATCTCTTGAACCTGATAACCCCAGTTTGTAAGACTCTTAGCAACTAATTGACTGATAACTCGGTCATCCTCAACCAGAAGAATTCTCTGCATAACATTTTCCCTCTCTTACTATATACTATTTATTATAGCCTAAATTTCAGTAAAAAAGGGGGATTTTCTACATTTCCAACCCAGATTTGTCATTCCACACATATTTCGTTATACTAGAAAAAAGAAAGGATTGCCATGCCTAATTTACTCAACTACATCGAAGATACCCAATACGAGAGCTTTTACGACCAGCCCCTCAACAAACTGGACATTTTGGCCCTGACCGAGCTTTCCTACTTACCTTTTGACAGACTAGTTCCCACTTCCTTCACAGAAACTGGCATCCGACTGGACCATCTGGCCGAGCAGTTTGAGGCCACCTATCAGAATGATTTCCCTCCCTTTTCTATGGTGACCAAAAACCGCCTAGCCTTATTTGCCCTTCTAGCCAAATCCATACGCTTCAAGTCTATCAAGGCATTTGGCTTCGTTGACGACTATCAGTTGGACCAAGAACAACAATTCTCCGCAATCAGCTATCGCCTGGATAGACAGACCATCTTGACAGCTTTTCGTGGGACTGATGACACCATCATCGGTTGGAAGGAAGACTTCCAAATGACCTATATGGATGAAATTCCTGCCCAACGTTCTGCAAGTGTTTATTTGGAGAACATAATGTCCAGTCAAACGGGGAATTTCTATATCTCAGGGCATTCCAAAGGTGGAAATTTAGCTCTTTATGCTGCTAGCCAGCAAGCTCCTGAGTTGCAAGAACGTATCCTTGCTATTTATCCTTTTGATTCTCCTGGACTTCATAAAAAACATTTAGATGCCCCTGGCTACAAAAACATCCAAGACCGTATCCACCCTATCATTCCTCAAAATTCTATTGTAGGAATGATGTTGGAAACACCTGAACATGCCCAAATTGTTCAGAGCAACACGGTCGGACTGCTCCAACACATCAGCTTTTCGTGGGAAATTGAAGGAAATGATTTCAAGTCAGCCCCTGCCCTGACCAGCGATAGCCTACAAACAGACCAGACTTTAAAAACCTGGACTGCTAGCCTAACGGATGAAGAATTGAAAGATTTCTTTGACCTCTTTTTCGGGATTTTCATCCAAGCAGGGATTGAACGGTTCAGTGACATCACGGTAAATCCCCTACAGAAATTACAGGAAATGGACCGATTGAGAAAAGAATTATCTCCTCAAGAAGCTGAAATGATGGACAAACTCATTCGGCTCCTCTTTGATACCCGTTATCAAATCTGGAGGGACAATATTCCAAGCCCTGAAATCTCTCTACCAGATTGGCGGAAACTTTTCCAAAGAAATACGAAAACTAGCTCAACCACCTGAACTAGTTTTTATTATCGAATCTTCTTAAAAATTGAGATAGCATTTCCAAACCCTTGATTAAGGTTTCTTTTTCACAAGCATAGCCCAGACGGACATAGCCATCACGATCAAATCGATTGCCAGGCACTAAAAGAACACCATGTTCTTGCAAAAGTAGCAAGCAAAATTCTTCCATAGGCATCTCCACTGCAATCTTGACAAAGCTTGTAGATACGACAGCAGGGCGAATATAGGAAACGAGGGGTTCTTCCTCAATCCATTGGTCCAAAATTGCTAAATTCTCTTCTAAAATACGCCGATTTCTTTTCAAAATCTCTTTGCGAGATGCCAGAGCGAGTTGGGCCACCAGATCGTCAAAGACACCTGCACAAATCATAGTGTAATCCCGGTAATCTCTCAGAATATCGGTTACTTGATGATTGGCAGCCACCCAACCGACACGAATACCTGGCAGAGAATAGGTCTTAGACAGACTATTAACCGCAATGCCCTTGTCATAGACATCAATAATAGACGGCACATCCAGTTCTGAAAAGGAACGATAGACTTCATCCGATAGAATGTAAGCCCCAACTTCACCAGCAATTTCCGCCAATTCTTCCAAATAAGCCCTATCCATAACTGCACCAGTTGGATTATTGGCATTGTTGATGCAAATCATCTTGGTATTGGGACGAATGAGCTGACGCAATTTCTCCAAGTCTGGCAACCAGCCATTTTCTTCCTCAATCTGCCACAAATCCACTTCTGCTCCCAAAGACTTTGGAATATCGTAGAGTTGTTGGTAGGTCGGATAAAGGGAAATGACATGGTCTCCTGGCTCAATCAAACCATAAAGAACTAACAAGTTTGCCCCTGTTGCCCCGTTGGTCTGGAGAATTTGTTCTGGCTTGACGCCTGTATAGAGTTGACTAACTGATTTTTTAAATGCTGGCGAACCTTCTATCCAGCCATAATTGAGCTTGGTGCTCTGCAATTTCTCATAAAAATCCTCAGGATTGGTGCCCGACAAGGCAAATAGTTCCTCCAAAGTCAATGAAGAAATGGACACTCCTGCAATATCATAAATCGCGCTATTTTCATGGACATTCAGCCATTCCTCAACGCCAAAACGTGGTAATTTCATATTATTCCTACTTCATTTTTTACTGTTTCTATTGTACCATATTCTCACAAAATCGTATAAATATACAAAGTACCTTCAACATTAAAAAAGAGAGGATCAATAAATCCTCTCTAAGTATAGTCAACATCAACCAATTACAGTTGATAACGAGCCATTTTTTATCCTTCAACTGTTTCTGAGGCAGTATCGCTTGCTACTTCTGAAACTATTTCTGATACCACTTCAGTTTGAACATCTTCGATATCAATTTCAATATCTTCAGACACCACCACAGCATCCTCAGCATTTTCTTCCGTCAAATCCACTGTCGGAGCCTTGGCTGTTTTAGCCTTGATGGCTTCCAAGATATCAGCCGTTGACAGGTTTTGATCTGCGATTTTTTCCTTGATTTGCTCGAAGGTTTCAACAGATTTTTCCTTACCTGACTTGACCAAATCTTCCACTGTCAATTCCCCAGTTTCCAACTGAGTTTTGACTTCTGTAAAGCGCTCTGAAGCTTGCTTGCCCAAGTCCTGAGCCTTGCTGACCAAATCAGCATTGATTTCTTCATGTTTTTCTTTATAGTCATTAGCAAAATTAACGACTTTTTCTTTCACCGATTTACCAGTTTTACTTGCTAGAAATGCGGCTGCGGCTGCACCTCCTGCTACACCTAATAAGAGGCTGGTTAAGACACTAGATTTTTTTACCATTTTTTTCTCCTTTCTTACCTAAGAGAGATGAAATTGTTGACAAGGCAGAGAGAGCTCCACCTGCTTTGACCGTATTTGCACCTGCAGACTTGGCTTTGACCGTCAAACCACGCGCAGAGGCATTCAAGTCTGACACAGAAGTTGAGAGATCAGCCACCGCTACAAAAAGCGGATCCAAGGTCGAAACCTTACCATTGACATCTTCCACCAAAACATTTGTTTTGGCCAAGAGTTCGTTGGTCTGGTAAAGAGTCACATTGACATCGCTGGTCAAGACCTTGAGGGTTTGTTGAGCCTCATCCGTCACTGTTCCTAATTTTTTCAAAAGCAAAACAATGTAAACTGCCACAGCCGCGATGGACAAGGCAATAATCAAGACTGAAATTTCAATAATCATATATTCTCCTTTATGATTGATAATATGGGATGGAGGATTTTCTTCTCCGCACCACAACCATGCTGATTCCTAATAAGATAAGAATTCCAGATAGCCATTGGGAAACACGGATGCCCAAGAACATGAGGCTATCTGTCCGCAAACCTTCTATCAAAAGACGACCACAACCATACCAAATCAAGTAAAAAGCTGTGATTTCACCCTGTTTGAGGAATTTTGGCCGTCTGCGTAGGACACAAATCAAGCCAAAACCAAGCAGATTCCACAGGCTTTCAAACAAGAAGGTTGGTTGACGGTAGGCACCATCAATATACATCTGGTCTCGGATAAAGGATGGTAGGTAGTTCAAACTGTCCACAGCCTTACCATAGGCCTCCTGGTTAAAGAAATTTCCCCAACGCCCAATAGCTTGCGCAATCATGACAGAAGGAGCCACCACATCCAGAAAGTCTAGCGTATTGATAAAGCGGTGCCGAGTGAAGAAATAGAGTACGATTGCCCCGGTAATCAATCCACCATATATAGCGATTCCACCATTCCAGATAGCAAAGACAGACAAGAGATTATCCTTGTATTCGCTCCATGAAAAAGCGACATAGTAGATTCTGGCTCCGATAATGGAAAGCGGAAAGGCTAGCAAGATAAAATCCAAAATATCATCCTGCAGAATCTTCTTGCGTGGTGCTTCCTTAGTCGCCAAGTAAACACCCAAAACCAAGCCAATCAAGATACAGATGGCATACCAGCGGATTTCTAAAGGACCTAATCTAATCGCAATTGGATCCATATTAGACCTCCTCTCTGTTCTGCTCGATGAGATTGCCTAGACGCTCTTCAAAGATTTTCGTTGCATCATAGCCCATTTGCTTAGCACGGTAGTTCATAGCGGCTGCTTCAATAACCACAGAGATGTTGCGACCAGTCTTAACAGGGATGCGGATTTGTGGAATCGAAATACCTGCAATTTCAATGGTATCACCAGAATTCCCCAGACGATCAAAGACCTTACCCGTTTCATAGTTTTCAAGATAAACAGCCAACTGAACTTCTGATGAATCTTTAACGGCGCTGGCACCATACAAGCTCATGATATCGATAATCCCGACACCACGGATTTCTAATAAGTGGCGAAGAATTTCCGCAGGCTCACCCCAAAGGGTCACGTCATCTTTGGCAAAAACATCAACTCGGTCATCTGCCACCAATCGGTGTCCACGCTTGACCAATTCAAGACCTGTCTCACTCTTACCGATACCAGAATCTCCCTGGATAAGGACACCCATACCGTAAATGTCCATCAAAACGCCATGAACGCTGGTCCGTTGTGCCAATCGACTGTCCAGATAGGAAGACAATTCCCCTGATAGACGGCTGGTCGCAGTCTTGCTCCGGCAAATAGCAATCTTCTTCTCCTTAGCTGCTCGGTACATCTCCTCTGGGATTTCCAAACCACGCGCCACAATAATTACAGGCGTTTCTGGTTGAAACATCTGCGAGAGCACTTGGTAGCGGTTATGGGCTGTCATGGCCATCAAATAAGACCACTCTTTCATTCCCATGAGCTGAATACGCTCGGGTGAATAATAATCAAAATAACCCGTCATCTCCAACCCAGGACGTGTAATATCAGACGTCGTAATCTCTTTTTGGAGCAGTTCCTCCGTACTATAAGCACATTCGATTCTAAGATTTTCAAGTAAATCTTTTACATAAACTGTCATACTTAGCCTCACTTTCCGTTTTAGTATATTATACCACAAGCAAAGGACAAGAGGAGATACAAGACATTTTTTCTATAAAGAATAGTTATTTTTCTCCATATTTTATCTCCCACCACTGTTTATTGTATTTTTTTAACAATTTCTTACTAAATCTGTTATACTCTATATATATTTTATTTTTGAAGGAGAACATCATGGAGCCTTTATTCCTGACACCTGTTATGCACGAAAAAATTTGGGGGGGCAATCGCTTAAGGACCAACTACCACTACGACATTCCTAGTGATAAGACTGGTGAATGCTGGGCTATTTCTGCCCATCCAAATGGCGTAACGACTGTCTCAAATGGTCAATATAAAGGGAGAGGACTTGATGACCTCTATAAAAATGAAAAGCATTTATTTGGTAATCCAAAAGATGCTGTCTTTCCACTCTTAACCAAAATTCTCGATGCTGAAGATTGGCTCAGTGTTCAGGTTCACCCTGATGACAATTATGGTCTGACTCACGAAGGAGAACTAGGCAAGACAGAATGTTGGTACATTCTAGAAGCTGAGGAAGGAGCTGAGATTATTTATGGACACAATGCCAATTCCAAAGAAGAACTTCGCCAACAAATCGAAGCTGGGGATTGGGACAAGCTGTTGACCCATGTACCTGTCAAAAAGGGGGATTTTTTCTTCGTACCAAGCGGCACCATGCACGCCATCGGTAAGGGTATTATGATACTAGAAACCCAACAATCTAGCGATACAACCTACCGTGTCTATGACTTTGACCGCCGTGACGATGCAGGCAACCTCCGTGAACTACACATTGAGAAATCGATTGATGTCCTGACCATCGGACCTGTTGCTAACTCAACACCTGCCCACCTCAAAGCAGGCAATCTTGACTCGACTCTTCTGGTTGCCAATCCCTTCTTTACCGTATATAAATGGAATATCCAGCAAGAAATCAAAATGGAACAGACTGTTCCCTACTTGCTTATCAGTGTCATTGAAGGTCAAGGAGCCATTCAAGTCGGTGAAACCAGCTACCCACTTCAAAAAGGAAGCCACTTTATCTTACCAGCCGATGTGACAGACTGGACCTTTACAGGCCAAATGAACATCATCGCAAGCCATACCAACTAAGCATACAAAAAACTTGAGCCTTTAAACTCAAGTTTTTTCATTCTATCTAAACCAAGACTTATTTATCTTTTCCGCATCTTTTATCTTACGAGGGCCTGTTCCATAGCGTTCCGCATCCCTATCTTCCTTAAAAGGTAAGAAATAGGCTGCTACCACGTAAAGAGCAACCAACAAGAGAAAAGATCTTCCTAAAAGAAGGCCTGCAATAAATATTGCGCGTGTCACCCAGGCTTCCCAGCCCAGTTTATGAGCTAGCCCTGCAAGGACACCCGACAAAATCTTGCCCTGTCTAACTTTATACAAATCAATCGACATCTTTTATTCCTTTCACATAGAAGGCACCTTGTCCAGTCTGTGCCTTGATAAAGAGTACATCATTGCCCGATTTTTCAAATTGGTAGGGACTGGCTTTCTTTTTTCGGTTGACCAAAACCTGACCAGATGGCGACTCTATCTGCCCACGAATCCCTTGTCCCTTACTCGTTTGTAAGGTCAATGGTGCCTGGGCCAACTCTACATTCAAATGTTGTGGATAACCACCGCAAGTCGTCAAGCGAATATCCTGTTGTTTTTTATCCCTTGAACTGCGAATAGAAATATCCTCAAACGGTAAGTAATCCAAGCGAGCATCTGCCTGACCAAGTTCCAAATCCAAGACAGACATCCAAACCTCTGGTAAACTAATTGAAACACGGCAAGGCAAGCTACTACTGAAATACAGCCCACATTTTTCAACATATATACTAGGAAGTTTATCTTCCGGCGCATCCTGATTATAACTAATTTCTACTCTGATTTGATCTGTTTTTGACTTAGTCAACGACAGTCTACCCTCAGTTAATTTTAGATAGAGTGATTCAATCCCTTCAAAAGTATAGGCTTGTTTCAACTTTGAAGAAGCAAAGACCTTGAAATTTGGCAAGGTAAAATTCATTTTGGCTTTTTCTTCCACGAAAAGAAAGTCAGGCTCCTGATTCATTTCCTTGAAACAGGCACGCGCCTCTTCCTTGGTCAAGACACCTTTTTCATATAACTCAATTAAGCGTTCTTCTCTCTTTTGCGTCATAGACTCACCTCAATTCCATTCTAGTATATCATAAATCCCTACAAAAAAATCAGCCCGAAGGCTGATTATCTGGCTCTATAATTTCTGTAGTGGGTAAATCCACCGTGGAGATTATGGAGCCTTTTTGAGTATATACAAAAAGTCCCATATGACCTATAATGAAAAGCAACCACACTCACATTAGAAAGACTCATATGGAACAACTTTATCATACCACAGA
>NZ_POPB01000327.1 GCF_002964045.1 Streptococcus suis
ACCTGCGTCCTGCAAATCATGTAACCACTGGCGCATCTCTGGCGTACCATCGGGATTATTCCAAGCAATCAAGGTATTATCCAAGTCAACAAACACTACTTTTATGCCATGTTTTTTCAAGCTTTCAACGGTCACGTCATAAGCCTTTTCCAAGGCAAAATCCGGCATGTAATTTTCTAAACTCACTGTCGTCTCCAAAGTTTTTTATCAGATAATTATACCATTTTTCTAAGAAAAATGCGAATCGATAGCAGAAAACACTCGGATCAACCGAGTGCCTTCTGGAGGTAATGTAATGGTAGTTGTGAATTAAATCTGACCTTCTT
>NZ_POPB01000328.1 GCF_002964045.1 Streptococcus suis
TAAGGAATTGGTGGAACTGGGTCTGTACCTGGTGGTGGAGTGATGGTCCAAGAGCTGAGGGCCTTGTAAACGACAATCTCATCCACATTATCTGTCGTAGCACTTGCTTCAATGGCTTCTGCCGTTGCGCTTGGTGTTACTGCCTGGCTATTTCTAGTTGCGGTAACAGCCACATAACCAGTCACCAATGGTAGTGTCTGGCCTTCCAGAGTCGAATCGCCATCCTTAGCTACCCAATCCGTGTAGGTCACTTGTTTGGTCACGTGGTTGTAGCTACCAGTCCGTTCGAAGGTGACAGAATTGGTCTGACTGCTAGTTCCTGGTGCTTCTGGTCCATCAACTGTGTTCAATTTGTAGGAAACTGTACGAGTGATGGTCTTGGTCACTTCTTCCCAACGTGGTCCGTCTGGATTAGTCGGATCGACTGGCGTGCCTGGGGTCTGTGGATTATCTGGGGTGGTTGTGACAACCTTCTCTCTAAACACAACT
>NZ_POPB01000329.1 GCF_002964045.1 Streptococcus suis
ACAGTCGACACAAGATTTTCAGAAAAAGCCCATTGTTAGTGTATTAAAATGGAAATATGCACTTTTTGTGGATAAGGATCGGGATGAGGCTGAAAAGCATTATCTAGATGCGGTGCTATTTGCAAAATTGATAGAAAATAGAGAGTTAGAACAGAAGATTGAAGAAGATTGGAGAGTTGACAATCAATAAAGTGACATTTTTGTCCTGTTGAAGAATTGTGAAAAGCATTATACTAAACTCATAAAGATTAAAGGAGATTAGTAACATGTTTAACTATTT
>NZ_POPB01000033.1 GCF_002964045.1 Streptococcus suis
ATAAAAGATTGCTACAGCTTCTGAGTCATGTGGGTTTGACGGCTCTCCGACTAGCTGAACAGGTGTTCCTGGTTTGAGTTGGTCGATTACATCTAGTCCATCATAGTAGGCAAAGGCTGCCAAATGAAAATCTTGAACATTGCGTGTTGGTTCAAATGATGTGAATGTCATGTCTAACCTCCTAGAGAATCATTATGGTTGATAAACAATTTGATAATCTGCATTGATAATGACACCGTTTTGGTAAATAGTGTAACGGGCATTATCATC
>NZ_POPB01000330.1 GCF_002964045.1 Streptococcus suis
AGAAGGCCTTTTTATTTTGTCCAGATGAGGTGGTTTAAGCACCAAAACAGCTATTTTTCCCTAAAAACAGTAAAAAAGACAAACACCAAAACGATGTTTGTCTGCAATCTGAACGACTCCGAAAGAAGTCGCTTTTATCGAAAATTGGATTAACAACTACCCTAAAAAATGCTTGGACTACAAGTCGCCAAGTGAATTTCTTTTGGGTGGCTAACTTCAACTTGAAATTTGGGGAAATTCTATTATTGCTACATCATACCATGTTTATTTCTTTTTTAAACTGATTTTTCATGAATTTTTCATAACATTTTAGTTACAAAAAACTTGTCACAATATATTTGCGACAAGTTTGATAGACTATTTACTTTTTAGTTGATTTACGAATTTTAATTCCGTGATTGAGAATCACTTCTCTATTTTCCAAATCTTCTTTGTGCATGATTTTCGTCAACATACGCATGGCGATTGCACCGATGTCATAGAGTGGTTGGTTGATAGAGGTCAGATTTGGACTAGTAAATTTGGTAATCAAGGAATCATCACTGGTGATAATTTCAAAGTCTTCCGGTACCTTGATACCCATATCGCTAATACCATTTAGGAGTCCTGCAGCAATCTCATCTTCCGCTACGTATGCAGCCGTAGCTCCTGCATTCAATAAACGTTCTGCTAGTGCATAGCCTTCCTCGTATTTATATTTAGACTCGAAAACAAGGCCTTCGTTAAATTCGATACCATTATCCTTCAAGCCTTGCTTATAACCTGATAGTCGAACCTTACCATTGATATCATCAACAAGTGGACCTGAGACAAAGGCGATTTTTTTATTGTTTTTAGCCAAGAGATTGACCGCGTCAGCGCTTGCAGCTGCGTAGTCAATATTTACACTTGGTAATTGGTGTTCCAAATCCACAGTACCTGCTAAGACGATTGGCGTGCGTGAACGTGAAAACTCGGCACGAATCTTATCCGTCAAATGATAGCCCATGAAAATGATTCCATCCACCTGTTTAGAGAAAAGTGTGTTGACAACGTTAATCTCTTTTTCATCATTTTCATCACTATTGGCAAGGACAATATTGTATTTGTACATGTCTGCAATATCATCAATCCCCTTAGCCAAGGTTGCAAAATAAGCGTTGGCAATATTTGGAATCACAACCCCCACAGTCGTCGTTTTTTTGCTTGCCAAGCCACGCGCAACAGCATTTGGACGATAATCCAAACGTTCAATCACTTCCAATACCTTTTTACGGGTATTTTCCTTTACATTTTTATTGCCATTTACTACGCGCGAAACAGTCGCCATCGATACTCCAGCTTCGCGGGCAACATCATAAATCGTTACCGTATCATCTGTGTTTAACATAGTGGTATCTTCCTTTCAATCGTTCTATTTCTTGAAAATTACGCTTTCACTCAATCATAGTGTATCACTTTTTGAAACCACTTTCAAGGGATAAACACTATTTTTTTGATAATACTTGCAATTTCTTTCATTTTTTGGAACAATAGTCTATATAATAAACGAAAATTTCAGGCTTATTATCAATTAATATAGGAAGGTCTCATTATGTCTAAACTTCAACAAGTAAAAACCTACCTTGAATCCAATAAATTGGATTTAGCAATTTTCTCAGATCCTATCAGCATTTATTATTTAACAGGCTATCATAGTGATCCACATGAGCGCCACATGATGCTCTTTGTCATGCCTGAACACGAATCTCTTCTTTTCCTTCCTGCTTTGGATGTGGAGCGGGCTATTGCGACAGTTGATTTCCCAGTGGCTGGCTATATGGACTCTGAAAATCCTTGGCAGATTATCAAAAACAAATTGCCTCAGAAGACTTTCTCTGCTATCGGTGCTGAATTTGATAATCTCAACCTGACTCGTTACCACGGTCTCCAATCTATCTTCAATCAGCCTTTTTCTGACATCACTCCACTTATCAATACCATGAAATTGATCAAGTCCCGAGATGAGATTGAAAAGATGTTGGTGGCTGGTGAATTTGCGGACAAGGCTATGCAGGTTGGTTTTGACAACATTTCTCTCGATGTAACAGAAACAGATATCATTGCTCAGATTGAGTTTGAGATGAAAAAACAGGGTATTTCCAAGATGAGTTTTGATACCATGGTCTTGACAGGTAACAATGCTGCAAACCCTCATGGTATCCCTGGAACAAACAAAATCGAAAATAACGCTCTGCTATTGTTCGACCTTGGTGTTGAAACTCTGGGCTATACGTCTGATATGACGCGGACTGTCGCTGTCGGTAAACCTGATCAGTTTAAAAAAGATATTTACAATCTGACTTTGGAAGCTCATATGGCTGCAGTCAATATGATCAAGCCTGGTGTGACGGCTGGCGAGATTGACTATGCTGCTCGATCTGTGATTGAAAAAGCAGGTTATGGCGAGTACTTCAACCACCGACTCGGTCACGGTTTGGGAATGAGTGTCCATGAATTCCCATCTATTATGGAAGGAAATGACCTGGTCATCGAGGAAGGCATGTGCTTCTCTATCGAGCCTGGTATTTACATTCCTGGAAAAGTTGGTGTTCGTATCGAGGATTGTGGCTATGTTACCAAAAATGGCTTTGAGGTCTTCACCAAAACGCCGAAAGAACTTTTGTATTTTGAAGGATAAAAAACAAGCCTCCTACGATTTTGTAGGAGGTCATTTTGTTTAGAAATTTCGACCATTTTTCCCATAGCCGTATCGTTCCATAAAGTCTTGACGGAACTCTAGCAAATTATCATCCATGATGGCCTGACGGACATTTTTCATCAGGTTGATTAGGAAGTAGAGATTGTGGTAGCTGGTCAAACGGATACCAAAGGTTTCATCTGCCTTGAGCAAGTGACGGAGATAAGCACGAGTGTAGTTTTTACATGTGTAGCAATCACAGTTTGGATCAAGTGGCGTGAAGTCTTCTGCAAATTGAGCATTTTTCACTACCAAGCGACCTTGGCTGGTCATACAGGTGCCGTTACGTGCGATGCGGGTTGGCAAAACACAGTCAAACATATCGACACCACGGATGACAGCATCAATCAAACTGTCAGGTGCCCCAACCCCCATGAGATAACGTGGCTTGTTCTCAGGCAGAAGCGGGGTTGTGAAGTCCAGGACGGCATTCATTTCGTCATGGGTTTCCCCAACAGCTAGACCGCCGATTGAATAACCTGGAAAATCCATGCTGACCAAATCATGAGCTGATTGGCGACGGAGGTCTTCAAAGCCTGCACCTTGCACGATACCAAATAATCCTTGGTCATGCGGACGTCGGTGGGCCTTGAGTCCACGTTCTGCCCAACGGCTGGTACGTTCGATGGATTTTTTCACATAATCATAAGGCTGATAGAACTGCGGACACTCATCAAAACTCATCATAATGTCTGAACCCAGATTGTTCTGAATGGAAATAGCTTTCTCAGGTGACAGGAACATCTTGCTGCCGTTGAGGTGGTTCTTGAAGGTCACCCCTTCTTCTGAGATATTGCGGCTATCAGCCAGGGAATAAACCTGGAAACCGCCTGAGTCTGTCAGGATTGGCTGGTCCCAGTTCATAAACTTGTGCAAGCCACCTGCCTGGGCAATCAATTCATCACCTGGACGAAGCCAGAGATGATAGGTATTTGATAGGATAATGCCTGATCCCATTTCTTTCAACTCCTCAGGCGACATGGTTTTAACTGTTGCCTGAGTTCCTACGGGCATAAACATAGGGGTTGGGAAGGTCCCGTGGGGTGTGATAATCTCCCCTAAACGAGCACCTGTGTGCTTTTCTTTCTTAATCAAGCGGTACTTGATTGGTACATCTGTCATGGTTACCTCCAACTAGGAAAAACAGTCCTAGGAATTTAATCTTGTATGGTCAATCGGTCAGCTTTACAAAAAAACAACCAATTTCCACAGCATCTTCCAGTCTATCAAAAAAATACTTTCTTGTCATCTAGAATTATGTTACAATGTTTGGTATGGAGGTTATGTAGATGTTTACAATTTCTGATATTCGAGTTAGAGCACGACAGACATTGGCTGATACTCCTGGAATTTATCAGCTTGCCATTATTCCTGTTCTGATTTCTGTACTTGTTCAACTGATTTCCTTTTCTGGAAATAGTGCAACAAATTTAAGTCTTGAAGAGTTAGCTAGTCCGAGTTATATAGTTTCAACCTCCCTATTCCCATTATTCTATGGTTTATTAGTGGGATTGCTTCATCTCTCCATTATGTGGACAATTTTCAATTTAATAAAAGGGAGAAAAAAAGAAACGACGTTTAGAGATTCATTGGTTATTTTCAATCTTCAAAACTTTGGTAAAATGTTTCGCACCTTCCTGTTAAAAGGGGTTCTTTTATTTTTATGGGGATTATTATTCTATTTCGGACTGAGTTTACTGCTTGGAGTTATCATCATTCTAGCAGCAATTATTCTGACAACTGGTCTGGTAGATCCTAGTGCCCTTCCTCAAGATGTGCTAGCCACATTAGGAACCTTATTCATAGTTGGTTTCATTTTGGCAATTATCGGTCTTTTCATATATATCCCTCAATATTATGCCTATTCACAAGCAGAATATATTTTATTTGAACAATTGGACCGTGACGAATACACAGGAGCGTTTTCCATTATCAAATCTAGTAGGCAGTTAATGAAAGGGTATAAGTTTAAGCGATTTTTACTTGATTTATCTTTTATTGGTTGGTTTATACTGGTTTCTATCACGTTTGGATTAGCTGGCCTCTACGTCTGGCCTTATCATTATGCAGCACAGATTCACTTTTATGAAGAAATCTTAGATGACTATGCATCAAAGTTAAATTATGACTATTAAAAATGTGAAATGTAGGTTTAGTAAAAACTGCGTAATAGTTGGAACTTGGATTCACAAGTGAGGTGCTTGAATTTAAGAGATTATTTTTCGTTTTTTTGTGGAATACTAACTGTATAAGAAAGAACGATGCGAGCTAGAAAATAGTCTTAGGTTGGAAGACTCACTGTGAATACGGATTCTTCGTTAATATATGCTCTTCTTGCTTAGAAGTTGAATGATTCAACTTCTTTTCTTTATGCAAAATTTGAATAAAAGGTTAACTTTATCATTTTATGTCGATAATTAAAAAAAAAAAAAGGTAAATAGTAGAATTGTATATAGCTTTATGTTATACTATTAATCGAGGGGGAGTAAGTTTTTAACTTACTCGATTTAGCATTGAAATAGGTTTCTTCCTTTCTATTTTTACGCCATGTGTAGTAGCTTATTCCAATTCTAATCTCCCCTCTTTTTAGTCAAACAAAATGGTCCAACCTGCGAGCTGGACTTTTTTGATATTACTTGAATCAAATTTGCAGAAAAAAGAAGTCAGTTTCGTTTATTGAAACCGACTTCTTTTGCAAAAATTTATTCTGTTAGGAAAATGTTGCACACAATTTATACTCAATGAAAATCAAAAGTAGCCTAGGAAACGAAGCCGAAGATAGAACTCTATTGCTTTCTTATTTCAAGGCAACAGGCTAAAAAGCTCCACAGGAGCTTTTCACTCATCAAGGCAAGTTGACAACGGATAATTTTGATTTTCAAAGAGTATTACCAACCAAATTCTTCATAGAAAATCTGTGTTTTAGGTACACCATTTTTAGCCAAGGTCTTGATCCAGTAACGGGCCATGACTGGTGGTCCTGATACTAGGACAGTTAAATCATCAAAATCTTGTGGCAAGGCAGACAAGACTTCTGCTTCTTCAAAGGCACCGATTTTACGGACAGCTCTAAAATTATCTCTTTCTACTTCCCATGAGTTGAATTTTTCTTCGTAAATCAAGGCTGCCTCTGTAGTGGCACCATGGAAGACTGTAGTATCAATTTCTGGGAATTGATCAATAAGTGAGAGTAAAGGCGTAATACCGATACCACCTGAAATCATGATAATATTTTTTGGCTGCTGATCTTCTACTACCGTTTGGAACATTCCATAGCCACCATCCACTCGAACACGGGCTGGAGCTGATACTGTTTGTAGCTTGCGCGTGAAGTCACCATCGCCACGAATGGCCAAGGTAATCTGATCATCTTGGTCAGGAGCATTGACGAGAGAGAAGGGATGAGGTTCTGCCAATCCTTTTACACCAGGGAAAGAAATAAAGACAAAGTCACCCGCACGCATCTTAGTTGCCTTCCCTTTCGGCAACTGGATTTGCAATTCACGGATATTATCGGCAATTTCACGATTGGCCATCAATTTTGCTGTGTAGCCTTTGGCATTTGGCTTGAATTTAGCCCAGAGGTAGGAAAGAAAGACAAATCCAGAAGCTAGGTAGAAAACTGCCATAAAGCTGGTATTGGCTCTGATATAGTCAATTAATTGAACGTGGACAAAGATGAGGAAGGTGGCTAAGAGGTTTAAGCGATGGAGCCAAACAGACACTTCGTGTTTAAAGGTTGTTTCCAGTTTACGCTTCAGATTAGCTAGGAAACGAATTCTAGATGTTAACCAACCCGCCATGAAGACCATCGAATAAATGGCTAAAGAGAGAAAGATGAGAAAGGCTAAATTACCAGTCTGTTGAATCAAACCATAGGATGGCATTAGATTCTTGTGCATAAATGAAAAGTAAATAGCAACCAAACTGAGAATACCATGAATCATATAAGCTGCTGGTAGACCAATCAAACGGTCCAACCATTTCGGTTTGGTTCCTATGTAAATGGCTAACAACATCCATACATAGGCTACAATCCCTAGCGCGATTCCGATTTTCATATCTCCGTAACCGGCTGGCATGCCTGTTACGAATGTATAGATAAATGGAAAAGGTAGGATAAATAAGGCAACCATCCAAGCCAATCCTAATGCATAATTATTTTTCTTAATCACGAAATAAATTCTCCTTTTTGAAAAAATTGTAATTGTTGTGGTTTGATAGCTAAGCCACTGAGTTGGTGGTGAGCAATAGCTTGAGCCAATTTGTTCTCTGGCATGCTTAATCCAGCTGTAGCCCAAACATCAGCTCTTGTTAAACTGGTGTCCATAAAGGTAATCTGTTGGAGGCCATTCATTGCTTGAATGTGCTGCCCCCGTTTACTATAACCTGATGTGGCTATCGCGCCATTCTTAGCTGAAAATACGGCTAGGATTTCCTGTAAATTCTCTGGATTTTCAATGCCAATCTTCCAAAGGAAATCACTGGTTTCCTTGGTCGCAAACTGCATATCTCCAACACCATTTAGACAGACTGCTTCAACATCAGGGTGTTGAAGATATGGAAGCATTTTTGATTTAAAAAGCTCCTCAATCACCCAGCCCTTGACAAGTCCCGTTGGGTCGTAGATTCCCTTGTAGTAGGGGTCAAAAGCGCCTTCTGTTTCTTGATAGGCCATCTCTGCCAAGGCAAAAACCTCTTGAAATTCCTGGTCTAGCAAGACACTTTTATCTCCGTCTTGAAATCGACAGACCAATGATGTTGAACGAAAGGCTGAAAATTTTTCTTCCAATCGTTCCAACTCGCTCAGTATACCTGCACTCAGTTTATCTAGTTCTTGTTCCAGTTGACTAGCTGACACCGTCGCCAAACTAATTGTGAAGGGCAGGGTCATGGCTTCAACCGTTCGACTGATAATCTGTATCATGAAGCTTGGTTGATAGCGTCTTGCAAGGAACCTGTAAAACCTTTGTAGGCTTCTGTTGCTCCCGAAATTTGATTGACTTGAGCAGATTGATTGGAAATCGCTTCGGCAGTATAGGTTGGCAGGGCACTATCGTTAATTTCCTGCGATCTCGGATTATCATTTGGAAATTGCAAAATCGAAATATCACTAATCACTCCACCTGCCACAGTCATTTGGACCTGGTAATCCCCTCGATTGGTCGATGTTACTGCACCTGAATAGGTCCCATCTTTAAGACCGCTTGATTGACTGGATTCTGTTGTAGAACTTGACTCTGTCGTCGCACTATCTTGACTTGAAGAACTTGTTTGACTGGTACTTGTTGCCTGTTGGCTTGTGGCGGTCGAACTTGTTTCTGTTGCAGTATCTGTTTGGAAAAAGAGTAAAAATACGTTGTATGCAGCTGCTGCCAATGCCAGCAAGGCAACAAAGATAGCTGTTATTTTTTTCTTCATCTTATCCTCATTTCTAGTTAAAAAAATTTGCAAATAACGATTTTCAATTATAACACGCTAAAAGTTTGAAATGCAAGTAAATAATCTCCAATTAGAGCTATTTTAAATGTGGTTTAAGAAATCGTTAAGAAAAGGCCCCAGAATATTCTGGGTGCCTATTTTATTTATTGCAACAATTGCCAATTCAAACTATCTTGAATCGCAATGGTCCTGTCTGGCAGGACTTCTGGTCCAGCTGATAGGACTTGTCCAGTTTGGCTATTGAGAACAAAGGTTCCGACTGCGTAGGCCTGGCTTCCATCAGTAGCAATTCTGAAAATCGTTCCTTGACTTTCTGGTCGATAGCCGTCCAAGAAGAAGCTACTAATTAAGCCATTCTCAAAAATATCTACATATACTCGTACATTTTCTGATGAAACCAAGCGGGTTGGATAGGCTTCATTTCCCCAAATAGAAAAGACAAACATGCGCTCCCCACCAGTCGCCAGCAAGAGTTCAGCCTGACCATTTCCATCAATATCATACAGGGCATAGTAGAATGAAACCTGAGGATAGATATTTTTCAAGTAGCCTTCTTCCACCGTAGGGTCATCAAAGGTCCCACCGCTCCTCAATACGGTTATCCACTTACGGTAAGTTGCCAAGATAGACTGGTAATTATGATGAAGAGTGGGTTGGCTAGATGAACCTGCTTGATTGTTTTCCTCTGACTGGCTAGTCTGGGTTTGACTGGAACTCTCTTCCAATACGCTTGAGCTCGTACTACTAAGGCTTGAAGCTGAGGTTGACGAGCTGGTTGATTCTTCTAACTTGCTGCTTGAAGCATCGGTTGATGAGCTTGTTTTTGTAGAAGAGCTAGAACTTGTTAAGCCTGTTTCTATCGAAGAGGTCTGGCTTGAACAAGCTAGTAGGCTGACTAACAGAATAACAGATAAACTTGCATAGCTTATATACTTAGTGAGCAATTTCATCGCTACTCCCTCCGACTATCTATGCTTTAGGCTTCCTGCATATCTAAGTATTCAATCTTGATACACTTGTTCATGACGATGTCATGACGACCGGCCTGGCGCAAGATTTCCTCTGCTTCTTGGCTTTCCAACCCAAGTTGAGCCCAGAAAACCTTGGCTTCTGTCTGGACAAACTCACGCGCCACATCTGCCAAAAACTCAGAGCGTCGGAAGACATCAACGATGTCAACTGGCTGGTCGATTTCCAGAAGACTGGCATAAACCTTTTCTCCGAGGATAGTCTCACCTGCTGCTCTTGGATTGACTGGAATGATTTTGTAACCTGCTTCTTGCATAAGCTTAGACACCCGATAGGCTGCTGTTTCTTCACGGCTGGATAAGCCAACGACTGCAATGGTCTTGGCATTCTTCAGGTAAGTAAAAATTTGTTCTTGACTGGGATTTTGAAATGAATAAGTCATCATGAGCTCCTTATAATTTGACATCTAGATTAGCAAAACGATTATTGCATTTATTTTTTAGAAATATTGTAGAGAACATCCTTGAGCTGGCCAATTGTTTGTTTCAAATTGGTACGGTCCTTGTCCAAACCTGGGTCAAGTGAGTAATAGATTGTACCGACAACTACAGAATCATCATAGGCTCCAGTTGACTCCATCCGATAGAAGGTAATGCGGCCCATTTTCTGGTCTTTCATAATTTGTCGACCAACCTGCCATTCTTGACCATTAATTGTAACAATGGTCTTTTCAACAAATGAGTGATTGGTTTCAGCCATTCGCGCTTCCAATTCCTCAGCTGTCATATTGCGACCTTCTTCAAGCGGAGATTTGTTGAAGGCATTGATGTTGTAAAGTTGGACCATGTAGTTACTAGAATCCACTTTGACATCGTAAACTGCTGCTACGGTTTCATCTTCTGTATTCTCTGCATTGATGGTCCAGTTGGAAGGGACATCATAATAGCGGTAATATTCCTTGATATTTCCAGCTTCATCCTTTTCCGCAACACCATTATTGGCTGCATGTATCTTGTGGCCTTTTTGCGTCTCGTCTGCTGGTGGAGTAGCATTAACCACCACAAGAGGTGCATTAGCAAGAACATTTAAGGTTTCATTTGTGGTGTCCTGTTTTTCTTTTAAGATTGGCAATTGTGTTGAAAAATCAGCTCCAGAAGGGTCAGTTCCCTTATTTTCTGTCTTTTCTCCACAGCCTACTAATAGCAAGCTAAATAGTCCAATACATACTAAGGTTTTCTTCATGTCATTCCTTTCTATTTCGCTTCATACCAAGTCTGTCCATCATTTTCATCCGCAATTAGTGGGACAGAAAGTGCAATGGCTGATTCCATGGTTTCTTTTACTAATTTTTTTACCGTTTCTAATTCAGCTTTCGGTACTTCCAAGACAATCTCATCGTGCACCTGCAAGAGCATGCGTGTCGACAAGCCTGCTTCTTCAATAGCCTTGTCCAAGTTGATCATGGCTACCTTGAGGATATCAGCAGCGGATCCTTGGATAGGAGAGTTGATGGCTGTTCGCTCGGCAAAATTTCGGACGTTGAAATTGCGTGAGTTAATATCTGGTAATTCTCGACGGCGCTTGTAGATGGTTTCTACATAGCCCTTATCACGCGCCTCACGCACAATAGTTTCCATATAGTTCTTGATACCTGGGAAGCGCTCAAAGTAGGTGTCAATATATTCCTTGGCTTCCTTACGGGTAATGCCCAGGTTATTGGACAAGCCAAAGTCTGAGATACCGTAGACCACTCCAAAGTTGACAGCCTTGGCATTGCGGCGGTCATTTGCTGTTACGTCTTCTGCTTTTTCAATGCCAAAGACCCGCATGGCTGTAGAGGTATGGATATCATCGCCTCGTTTGAAGGCTTCAATCAGGTGCTCATCTTGAGAAATATGGGCCAAGACGCGCAATTCAATCTGTGAGTAATCCGAAGCCAGAAGAACACTGTCTTCAAGCGAAGGTACAAAAGCCTTACGAATCAAGCGACCTTGTTCCAGACGGACAGGGATATTTTGCAGGTTAGGATCTGTCGAAGACAGACGACCCGTCTGGGTCAAATCCTGAACATATCTGGTATGGATTTTGCCGTCTTCCAAAATCGCTTCCTGCAAGCCAATAACGTAGGTTGATTGGAGCTTGGTAATCTGGCGGTAGTCCAAAATCTTGGAAACGACTGGGGCGATTGGGGCAAGCCGTTCTAAGACATCCACCGCTGTTGAGTAACCTGTCTTGGTTTTCTTGGTGTATTCCAAAGGCAAGCCCATGTCTTCAAAGAGAATGGTTCCCAGTTGTTTTGGCGAGTTGATATTAAATTCCTGACCAGCCAGCTCGTAGATTTCCTTGGTTAGTTGGTCGATGAGGACTTCATTTTCAGCCTGCATGGTCTGCAAGGTTTCTTTTTGAACCTTGATTCCTGTGATTTCCATCTTAGCTAGGACATTTGCCAGAGGCAATTCCATGTCAAAAAGAAGGGAAACTTGCTGGTTTTCTTCCAGTTTTTCCAGCATGACTGCTTCTGTTTCGATAAGAACCTGTAGCTTGTTAGCAAGATGAGGGAAGTATTCTGCTCGTTCTGGCAGAGCCAATTTTGCTCCCTTGCCATAGACTACTTCGTCTGGTACTAAACGAGTTTGACCATAAAGGTTGGCAATAGTGGTGATGGCATTGTCTTCGACTGTTGACAGGAGGTATTTTGCCAAACGACTGTCAAAGCTAGCCAGTGGCAAGTCCAAACCATGACGGGCTAGAAGAACCTTTCCACGCTTGAAGTCATAGGTTTTGATAGTGTGGTTTTCCAAGAACTGGCGTAAAATTGGGCTATCGAGGAGTTCTGGTCCTCCGACATAGATCTGCTCTTTGTCTCCCCAAGCTAGTCCTACCAAGTCTTCTCGGTGGTAGTTTTCACCCAAGATTTCAAAATAGAAAAATTGATCTGCATGCAGCATGTCCTCAGTCAATTCGGTGACTGGTTGGAATTCTACTGTAGGAAGCTCTTCCTCAGCGCTAGTTCCCAATTGAGCCCGCAACTGTTTGAAGCCCATGTCGTCGTAGAATTGACCGAGTTCTTCTAGCTTTGGACCTTGGTAAACAATATCATCTAGTCCAATTTCGATTGGAGCATTTGTGTCAATGGTGGCAAGGGTTCGAGAAAGAAATGCTTGTTCCTTATCCGCAATCAGGTTTTCCTTCATCTTTGAAGCCTTCATGCTGTCGATGTTTTCGTAAATGCCGTCCAGTGACCCGTATTCTATCAGGAGTTTGAGGCCTGTTTTTTCACCGATTTTGGTCACACCAGGGATGTTATCGGACTTATCGCCCATGAGGGCCTTAAGGTCGATAAACTGAGTGGGGGTAATACCCATTTTTTCCATGAGGTAGGCTGGGGTAAATTCTTCGAATTCGGCTACGCCTTTCTTGGAAATTTCTACAACGGTGTTTTCGTCTGTCAGCTGGATCAAGTCCTTGTCTCCGCTGACAATGGTCACATCGAAGGGAATGTCTGTCCGCTCTGCCATTTTGTCCAAAGTACCGATAATATCGTCTGCCTCGTACTGAGCTAGCTCATAGTGTTTGACTCCCATAGCATCCAGCATCTGACGGATGAAGGGGAACTGCTCGCGGAACTCGTCTGGAGTCTTGGCACGACCCGCCTTGTAATCGGCGTACATCTCAGTACGGAAGGTGGTCTTGCCTGCGTCAAAAGCAACGAGAATGTGGGTCGGCTCAATCCGCTTCATCATGTGGTCCAACATGAGATTAAAGCCGTAAATGGCGTTGGTATGCAGACCGTTGGCATTCTTGAAACGATCAATTTGGTTATAAAGTGCAAAGAAGGCACGGAAGGCTACGGAAGAGCCATCAATGAGTAATAATTTATTTTTTTTCATAGGTCTATTATAGCATGGATGAGGGGTGTTTGTGGGGGTTGGAGGGCTGGAATACAAAGAAAATCCTAGCCGAAACTAGGATTTTTGTGCATCAAACATTACTCAACAGATTTGAGTGCTTCCAACATATCCACCTTTCTCAGGTGATGATTTACATAGATACCAAGGGCGGCTAGAATTCCGATAATGGCTAGAATTGGAATGGCATAAACTTCCAGACCGACTGCTGGATTGAAACGAATGCTATCCGAACCAATCATGGCAAGAAGAACCTTGTGTAGGTAGGTCCCGCCAATCAGTCCAACCCCCATACCAATCAAGGAAAGAACCATAGTTTCCCTATAAATATAGAGGGTCACTTCCTTATTATGGAAGCCCAGAACTTTTATGGTCGATAATTCACGAATCCGCTCAGACATATTGATAATGGTCAGGTTGTAGAGGATAACCAAACCAAGCAAGATGGACAAGACCACCAAGATAGTCATAATGGTCTGTAGTGAGCCTGCAATAGTGGTCAGCATGGACATGAGGGAAGTATTTTGCACCAGACTTCTGACTGCTGGCATGGCCAATAACTGGCTAGAAATCGTTTGAACATGGCTGGTCTGGTCATCTTTCAGCTCTATCAGATAGGCATTAGCAGTCTTTTGCTTGCCCGTCACTTGTTCATAGTAGCCTCTGGTCATATAGATAAAGTGTCCAGCATACATATCCGCCACAGCAGCGACCCTGACCGGCACTTCCTTATCCTCCAAGGTCAGCGATAGCTTGTCTCCGACTGTCACACCGTAGATTGCTGCGAGTTTTTCTGTGAGGACAATACCCCTGCCACTCAGTTGAATAGACTGACCAGTTGATGTTTCAAGACTGACTAGATTTCCTAGATCCTGACGGTCTGAAATAAAGAGGCTGATTGATACATTCTTTCTTTGGCCATTTGTCTCCACTGTTTGATGGAGTTGTTCAAAAGCCACTGGCAGGGATTGCCGAACTTGGTTTGACTGGAGAAAGTCTGTTAATTTGTCTAAGTCCTTCTCCTCTGCTCTGCTATTTTCCACTACCAACATATCATAATGGATCAAGTCCCCAAACTGCCGTTGGACAACCCCTGAGATAGAGGAACGAATGCCAAGACCGCCAAAGAGGAGGGCGACTGTCCCTGCCACACCGAAGATGGTCATGAGCATGCGGAGCTTGTAACGAAAGATATTGCGGGCAGTCACCTTGTGGGTAAAGCTCAGGCGTGACCAGATGGCTGGCCATTTTTCTAGCCAAATGCTGGAGCCAGCAGCGGGAGGTTTTGGAAGCAGGAGCTGGGCTGGCTTCTCTGTCAATTCTCTGCGAGCGACCAGATAGGCTGGAAGGACGGAGGAAATCAAAGAAAGCAAAAGGGCTAGGCCTGTCCAAAGTGGATAAAAGTGGAGCTTGGCTGAACCGATGACTGTAGTCTGGGTGATAATGCTTGAAATAATAGGGGATAGGACAAGATTCCCCATCAGTATGCCGACAAGAGTACCAAGGAGACCGGCAGCTAGTCCATAAAGGATAAACTTAGCCATAATCTGACCATTGGTATAGCCAAGTGCCTTGAAGAGCCCTGACTGGGTCCTCTCTTCATCGACAAATCGGGCCATTGTGGTAAAGGTAACCAGAGCTGCGACCAGATAGAGAACTACTGGAAAGACATTGCCTACTGCCGCAATGGACTTGGTCGCATTGCTATAGGTGGCGTATCCATCTCCACCAGGAAGGCTGGTCCGACTATAAATCTGATAGGGAGATTTTTCTAATTTGCTTAAGTCGGATTTGGCCTGGGCAATCTCTGTTTGGGCTTGGCTAATTTCTTGATTGGCTTCCGCCTGTTTTTCTGATAATTGGGATTGAGCCTGGTTCAGTTCTTCATCAGCCTGCTCCAAGCGGAGTTCCTCTTGTCGAAGTTTCAAGTCAGAAGATTCTAATTGACTGACACCCCATTCATAATCTGAAACACCATTTTGATAGGCTGCTAAACCTTGCTCATACTGAGCGAAACCAGCCTGGTAGTGGGCAAAACCAGTCTGGTATTCCTGATTCCATGATTGATAGTCCGCTAGGCTTGCTTCATATTCTGCAACCTTTGATTGGTAATAATCATAATTATTGATATAGTCTTGGTTGGCTTGCTCATAGTTAGCTTCAAGTTGATCTAAGCGAGCTTTTTCTGCATCCAAGGCTTCCTGTCTAGCCAATAAGTCAGGATAGTCAGACAAAGTTTGACCAGCTTGAACTTGATTGGCAATTAGCTGATTTAAACTTTGTTGGTTTTGGTACCAGTTGGCACGACCAGTTGAAATTTGAGAAGCCGTTTGACTGAGTTGGGCATTTTGCCTATCCAGTTCAACTTTTGCTGTATCTAAACGCTGAACCGCTTGGTCCAAAGAGGCCTTATTTCCTTCTAGAAATGAAGCCGTCTGGTCCAGCTGGACCTTGCGACTATCCAACTCTTTTTTACTTTCATCCAATTGAAACTTGGTTTGTAATAATTGGGCAAGGACGGCTCGTAATTCTTCCTCTGATTGTAAGAGTTTAGCCCGTCCACGCGCAAATTCACTGCGACCGCTTGCGACTTGTTCCTGACCAGCCGCCAATTCTTCTGTCGCTTGATTCAGCTGAGATTGAGCTTGGGCAATTTCTTTTTCTCCTTGGGAAATTTCCGTCTGCCCTTCTGCTTGAATCGCTTCCAACCGCTGTTCATCATTATCTGCCAATAGCTTTTCTAGGTCTTCTTGGTGTTGGTCCAGTTTCTCCTGATAGGTCTGACTGTAGTAAGACAAATTTGCCAAATCATCATAGACAATTCTAGCTATGGTAAAGACTTCAGATTGAAAAACATCCTCTGAAACGACTCCATAGCCTGTCAACTGACCATCTCCACTTGCAGCCATTCCCATGGTTTCATTATCCCAAATTTCCGCCGAAGCTACGAAACCAACAACTGTAAAGGACGTTTGGGTCAGGATAGTGCCATCCTTGTCAGGCTCGGTTACTTGAAATGTATCTCCCAATTGATAGCTTGCTTGTAAGGAAGGAGACAAAGCTATTTGCCCCTTTTGACTGGGCATTCGGCCTTCTAGTAGCTTATAGGTTGAAATGGATTTGGGAGCAGAAAAGAGTCGGACAGCCGACTGATCCTTGCTTGTCAGCACATCCTTAAAATAGCCAGCCTCAACTGTCGCACCTTTAATGGATGCCAATTCATCCATGTCAGCCTGACTGATACCCAGACCAGAAATGACTGCCAAATCCATGGTTTTCTGTTCAGTAATATAGGCTTGGGCTGTTTGTTCCATATTGGGAGCTGTTACTTTCAGACCTGTCAGAGCCAGGGCGCCCAACATCATCAGGCTAAATAGGGACAGAAAACGCCCCTTGGAAGAAAGGAGGGATTGCCTCATATCTTTCCAGTAGATTTTCTTTTTCATAGGCTCCCCCACTAATATTCTAGACTAGCTATATCCTGCGGATTTGCATTCAGCTCTACAGAATGTACACGGGCATCCCGCATTCGAATCACTCGGTCGGCAATGGGAGCCAGTGAGTTATTGTGGGTCACGATAATCACCGTAGCACCTTGCTTGCGGGACATATCTTGCAGGATTTGCAAGACCTGCTTACCAGTTTGGTAGTCCAAAGCCCCAGTCGGTTCATCACAGAGGAGAATTTTAGGCTTTTTGGCAACCGCACGGGCAATGGCCACCCATTGCTGTTCGCCGCCTGAAAGCTGAGCGGGGAAATTATTGATACGGTGACCGAGTCCGACTTGTTCCAAGACCTCCTCAGCATCCAAGGCATCCTTGACGATTTCTGCTGCCAACTCCACATTTTCCTTGGCGGTCAGGTTGGCGACTAAATTATAAAACTGGAAGACAAAGCCAACGTCATCTCGGCGATAGTTGGTCAATTCATGACTTGATAACTTGGCGATGTCCACACCGTCAATCCAAACCTCTCCCTCATCATTGCTGTCCATGCCACCTAATATATTGAGCAGAGTGGACTTACCCGCACCAGACGAGCCGAGAATGATGACTAGATCACCCTGCTCAATTTCAAAGGACACACCGTCATTGGCCACAATGGTCGCATCCCCCATTTGGTAGTATTTTGACGAATTCTTTACTTGGATATAGGACATGGCACACCTCGCTTCTTCTCTTTCTATCGGCTGTATTCTACTACTTATTATAGCATAAAGAGAGGTCAACTAATTGAAACCTCTCTTGAACTCTTATGTTAAAATTGTCTTTTTGAGCTGCTCTTTACTTGACCACGGTGCAATGATAATATCCCTTTGTTTAGCAATCAACTCTGCCTTATGCTGTCCTTTGGATTCCAAATCATTAAAAACAATGATTTTTTTAACACCTAGTTCCACTTGTCTCCCCTGAGTAATATCTTCGTAGATGGTATTCACTCTAGCTACAGCATCATAGGTTAAATGATTAAGAATCTGAATCCAAACTTCTGGATGAGATTTTTTAGCCCCTACTATGTAGTCAATCTGGTAATCAATACTTGACTCTCCCGTCAATTTGACATTCGGAGTTCCTCCAAACTCATTTTCAAAAAAATAAGTCTGTACTTCTTCCGAAAATAAACTGGTCACAATAGATCGTTTCGTATTCAAAAGATCATAGACTCGAATAATTGTTTCAATCAGTTTATGCTTACATTTTGGAAAGGCTTTTATTTCACAATCGATATACAGGATATCTCCTTCAATTTTCGTAGCAAACTGTCTCAATATTCCTTGCTTGAGGCGATCCCGAGTCCTGGTAGACAAATCCAGACCGATGAGTTCCAACTCAGATAATGTCTCTCCATCATCTGATATCCTAACCCTACCATCTGGTAAGGCTTGTAAATAGAGTTGAATACGGTCATTAATATGATTTACAAAAGGCGTGATAATCTGTGTGTAATCAGAAAAATCCTTGACAATGGCATTATTTTTATACCAAGATACATAGTCATCGACCAATTTCAATCCATCTAACATCATCACACCTCCCCTCATCTCTTATAACATAGGAATATTTATGCCAACATGATGAACATTATTATAGTCTAAAAAGTAAATCAAACTCTCCATTAAGTCATGAGCTAAATCGGCTTCAATATCCTATAGACCGATTGCTATTCGACCAAAATCATGTTCCTCATCAAAAATATGGATATGTGGAGTAGGTACATCATTATGAGGTGTACCATTACAGTCCAAACGAACGAGGATTCCATTCAAGGATTTGGACCTCATTAGATAGGTCAGATTCGACTTATTGAGGTGACCTTTTCTATTGATAACTAACTCAAATTGTTCACTAGCATCGTCTTGTTTATAGACCCCATGCTTATTTTGAGTTCCTGGTTCTGGAAACTCTAGAGAATTGTTCTTTAATATCTTTAAACATCGCAATAACTCATCAAAATAAACTTGGTCCACTAACTATACCTCACTTACCCTAATCATAACAAAATTTGTTACTAATATCAAGGAAATCCCTTATACTTGGGCAATAGCAGAGCCACCATAGAGTTTTAACTCTTCTCTGATTGTTTGGTAGTAGTAACGATCAAAGGCCTTCCAAGCCTGCCTGCTAGTCTCACTCAACCGCAGATCGCCCAGTCCAACCAAAAAACTGGTCGAACGATAAAATTTCTCAATCGCAATCAGCTCAGAATTGGTAACAGACTCTGCCTCCGACAATATGCGTGTCGTCTCTGTCAGATTATGCTGGAGTCGTTGTTCATCAGCTGTTCCTAGCTTGTCTGCTTGGAAGGCCCGATTCAAGTCTTGAATGAGGGCCAAAACGTCTTGAATAATCTGTGTCTTTTCCATAAAAGACCCTCCTTGTTTTTGATGAATTTAGTATATCAAATTAGACAAAGATATTCAAGTTATTTGTACAATTTCTTGATTTATATTTATGTTGATATTATAATTGTAGAAAATAAAACATTTATTCATCTATCCCTTCATCATTTCTCCCCTGGAGGTATCTATGTTTCAAATTGAAGGAAAGCTATTTTTCCGTAGCAAGAAAAACTTGTTCGCTATTTTGGTCATGCTGATTGTAATCCTAGCTAGTTCCCTTCTAGCAGGCTACCACAATCGCCAGGTCAAATTAAAGGTCATCCAACACTATGAAGAGTCTATCCAAAATTTTGAAAATATCATACAAGATTTAGAAACACAGTATCAGACTCAAACTCTCAGTGAAGAGGATTACCAGGCTGAAAAAACATTCTTTACAAACTATATTGCCAACCACCAGAAGGAGATTGAAGCGGTCAAGAAGGAGGACTGGACCTATTTTTATGAGAAAAATATCCAGCACTATCAGAAGGATGGTCAATACATCAGCCTTTCCTACCAAAGCTATGATTTTACCCCACAAACCATCGAAAATACCTTCTTGATGTCCAAGTATCTGCTTGAAAAGGAGATACCCTCAGCCTTTCCAACTGAGCTTTACCTAACAGCCTTTGAGAATCCCCAAACACCAACAGATAGAGAAATCGTCAAGAGCCTGGGCCAGCAGGCCTTAAAAGGTACTAGCCATGAAATCTGGCAGGGGCAAAAACAGCTAGGCCTTGTCATCACCCTTCCCCTCTTTCTCCTGGCTTTCACCAATTTTTTCATCAAAGACCAGCAGGGAACCAGCCGACAGATTCGCCTCTTACAGACCCTGGGGTTGACTAGAATTCGAATGACAACCAATAAATACCTAGCCTTCCTAACACTATATACTGCCCTCTTTCTCACCCTCTATCTGAGCCATTTGCTCATCGCTTTTTTGCTAAATGGCAATAGTAGCTGGATTTATCCCGTCACCACCTATAGCAGTAAGGGAATTGATTTCAGTCTAATCCAAACAGCTATCAAACCTATTTACCAGGTCATCTTGCTGGCCTGTGGCATGCACTATCTCTACCTGCTATTTTTGCTGGGAGTGGCACAGACCTTGGCTAGAGTCTTAAAAAATGGACTGGCTGGACTAGTGGTCACACTAGGACTTGTCATCTCTGCCAACTTCTTTCCCCATATCTTCAATCCATTTAGCCTATGGAATGCAGGCAATCTGGCAGACGGAAGTGCTATCATCTACCATCAATTAACAGGATACAGCATTCCAAAAGTCTTTACGGTTCTTCTCATCAGTAACCTGCTCATCTACTGCCTACAATTCTATCTCCTGACAAGAAAAAGTGAGGTTTAACCATGCGATTATCCATTCACAAGCTATGTAAATCCTACGGGAAAAAGAAAATACTAGACCAGCTAAACCTAGAACTGGTAGAGCCTGGGATCTGGGCCTTGATTGGACCAAACGGTTCTGGAAAGACAACCCTCTTAGATTGCATTGCCAACCTGCAAACCTTTGATTCGGGAGAGATTTCTATAAACGGCAAGAAACACAATGACCCAACTATCTATCGAACCTTTGCCTACCTGCAGGACAACCGGGTCCTCTACCCTGAATTGACTGGGCTGGAGCATTTGCGATTGGTCCAAACTATCCAAGATTTACCAAAAGAGCGGATTGAGGAAGTCATTCAAGAAATCGGTATCCGTGATTACGTGAAGATCCCTGTCAAAAATTATTCACTGGGAATGAAACAACATCTCCTGCTGGCTATCGGTATTATGAACAAGCCCCAGGTCATGCTCTTGGATGAACCCTTGAACGGCTTGGACCCGACCAGCTACATCCAGACCAGAAAATTGCTCCAGAAACTAGCCAAGAATGGGTCAACCATTATCGTGTCTTCCCACCAATTAAACGAGGTGGATCAGCTAACCAACCAACTGCTCTTTCTCAAACAAGGAAAAATCATTGAGTGGAAACTGGAACAGGTTGGGCGACAATATGCCATTCAGACTAGTGACAATCAGACAGTGTATCAGAAACTTGGGCAAATGAAGGGACTGACTTTGGCCAATGATAGCATTCAGCTAGACACCAGTGTTCACAGTCTGCATTTCTACCTAGACCAAGTCATGGCGTGTCAGGTGGAAATTCTAGATATTAGCATTCAGGAGCACCAGTCCGAAGAAATCTATAAAGAACTATTTGAATAGGGAGGCTTGACCATGAATCTATTGTCCCTTTTCATTCTACGACTGAAACGCAATGCTATTTTTCTAGCCCTCATGACTGCTGTGGCTCTTATCCCGCTTGCTCTGTCCTATCGGAATGTTCTAGAGGCCGAAAACTTGCGCTTTGAGGACCGAACCCGTATCATACAAGTCAAAAAAGAAGCTGAAACCTTCTTGTATGCTGACGATAAGGAAGCCCAAGCCTTAGACCAGGAAAGCATGGATTATTATAAAAAACTCTTGGAACTGACGACCACCTACTTAGAAAAGGAACATATCCAAGGAAAAAGTCAGGAGGTCTTGGAAACAGAGTTAGAACTCTACCAGACCTTGCAAAACTGGGAGGCAAAGGGGCATAATATCAACCATTTTACGAACAGCGAACTGGCAGAACGTATCACAGTCTATAAAAACGTTCTAGAGCAAGCTCTTACTTTTCACTACCCTACTGCTCCTAAGGACTTTTATATGACCTTCTTGCAACTTCTTCCTACCAGTATCTATATGATCCCCCTTGTCATCTGCTCTTTGATAGTCTGGCTCCTTATGACTGACCTTTCAAAACATCGTGGTCTCCTCTTTATCAACGGACTATCTCCTGGTCAATATGCCACTAGCCTGACCTTACTTGCTTTTCTCCTACAAGTTGCTATCTATGCTCTCATCCTGTTCATGCTACTTATATTGGCACATCAGTTCCAATTTACCTTCCAAGAAGACTATCCTCTACTTGTCGGCACAAATACTCTATCTACCATATCTGTCAGGGAACAATTACAGAAACTCCTGCTGGTAATGGCTGGAGTGACAGGTTTATATCTGACCTTTATCCGATTAGCAACTGCTAAAGTCCTACAAACATACAAGCGAAAATAAGCCATCGCGAAAATGGTGGCTTTTTGAATGCAAAAAACGATGCCCGTTCAGACATCGTTATATTCTTTTATTTGACAGCCTCCAAAGCTGCTTCATAGTCGGGATGTTCGTTGACATTGTCTAGGTATTCTACGTAGGTGATTTCATTGTCGGCATTAAGGACAAAGACCGCACGCGCCAGCAAATTCCACTCCCGCATGAGCACACCGTAGGATTTACCAAAGGCATGGTCATAGTAATCAGACAGGGTGATGGCATCTTCCAGACCTGCAGCCCCACACCAGCGTTTCTGGGCAAAGGGCAGGTCAGCCGAAATGGTGATGACAACCGTATTGTCACGGTCAGCCAGTTCCTGATTGAAGCGACGAGTTTGGGTATCGCAAATCCCTGTGTCAATAGAAGGCACCACACTGATGACCTTAGTCTGCTTGCCAAAGTCTTTCAGGCTTTTCAAACTCAAGTCGTTGGCCATGAGGACAAAGTCAGGAGCCATGTCTCCCACTCGCAACTGCGGACCTACCAAGGTCACTGGTTTTCCAATAAAGGTTGTCATAAAACATCTCCCTTGCACTTAATATAACTATTGTAAGCGTTTATAAGCAAAAATACCAGTTTTTTGACTGGTATTTTCATTATAGTTTGTAGGTTTTCAATCGCAGAGCGTTCAAGACGACTGACACTGAGCTGAGGGCCATGGCTGCACCTGCAAACATAGGATTGAGCAGAGGACCACCAAATACATGTAACAGACCCATGGCGATTGGAATGCCAATTACATTATAAGCAAAGGCCCAGAAGAGATTTTGTTTGATGGTCCGCATGGTTGCCTGGCTGAGTTTGACAGCCTTGACCACATCCAAAATGTCACTATGCATGAGAACAATATCGGCAGACTCAATGGCAATATCAGTCCCAGAACCAATGGCCAAACCTACATGGGCTTGAGCTAGGGCTGGGGCATCGTTGATGCCATCCCCCACCATGGCGACTGTCTTGCCCTGTTCTTGTAAGAGCTTGACTTGGTTGGCCTTGTCATCTGGCAGGACCTGACTGACCACCTGCTCAATGCCGACTTCCTTGGCAATGGCCTGGGCAGTTTTTTCATTGTCCCCTGTCAGCATGACCACTTCTAATCCCATAGCTTGCAGAGTCTGGACAGCCTGACGGCTGGTCTCTTTTACTTTATCAGCAATGGCAATGACTGCTAGTAATTCTCGCTGGCTGGCTAGGAAAACAGGCGTCTTGGCTTGATGGGCAAATGCCTCCGCAACTGCACGCCCTTGGGAAACATCAATTCCCTGTTCCCGCATCAACCGTTCATTTCCCAGATAGATGGTCTGCTCTGCTATTATCACCGAAAGACCACGGCCAGAAAGAGCCTGAAAATCAGTGGCAGGCAAGAGATCAATCTTTTCTGTCTGAGCAGCTTGCAGAAGAGCTTGAGCCAGAGGATGCTCGGAAAATTGCTCGCTACTTGCTGCCAGCTGGAGGACCTGCTCACGATTTTTCGTAGACAAGAGATGAATGTCTGTCACCTGGGGTTTACCTTCTGTAATGGTCCCGGTCTTGTCAAAGACAATGGTGTTCACACCTTGTAGGGTCTCAATAGCTTGTCCAGACTTGAACAAAAGACCGTTTTCTGCCCCTTTTCCAGTCCCAACCATAATAGCCGTCGGAGTTGCTAGACCCAGAGCACAAGGGCAGGCGATGACCAAGACGGCGATGATAATACTAAGTGAAAAAATCCATGATTCTTGCCCCAAGAAATACCAGGCCAGACCAGACAAGAAAGCCAAGCCCATGACAACTGGCACAAAGACGGCAGATACTTGGTCAGCCATTTTGGCGATGGGGGCCTTAGACCCTTGAGCCTCTTCCACCAAGCGAATAATCTGTGCCAGAGTCGTATCACGACCAACCTTGGTAGCCTGCATGGTAATGGCGCCTTGCTGGTTAAGGGTACCGCCAAAAACATTATCGCCCAGAGCCTTCTTCACTGGCAGGCTCTCACCCGTCAGCATGGATTCATCGACACGTGTCTGGCCTTCTAGAACTTGACCGTCAACAGGAATCTGTTGACCTGGGCGAACAATGACCTGGTCACCGACTACCACATCTTCAATCGGTACTTGTATTTCCTGCCCATTTCGTAGGACCTGGGCCGTCTTGGGAGCAAGATCCATCAATTTCTTAATGGCCTCAGAAGTCTGACCTTTGGATCTTACTTCAAAATATTTTCCTAGGGTAATCAAGGTTAAGATAACGGCGGCTGATTCAAAATACAGTTCAGGATGGTGACCGTGCATGGCTACTTCTTTCCCCATCAGAAGAAAGGCAATCATCAAAAGACCTTGAACCAAAGCTGCCCCAGTCCCAACAGCAATCAAGGAATCCATATTGGGATGGCCTTGCAAGAGAGTTTTAAAGCCTTTTTGGAAAAAACTGCGTCCGATATAGAGGATAGGGATGAGCAAGATGACTTGGCTGATCGCATAGACTAGCGGTTGGTGGAGCAAAGCTGGTAATGGAAGCCCTCCCCAAGGCAACATAGGACCCATAGCAATATAGAGCAGGGGAAGGGTAAAGACTGCTGACCAGACAAATCGATGCCACAGCTTTTCTTCCTTGCTCGGTCCCTTGTCCGCAGCCTCTTCTACTTCTTCTGGTCGAATCAGCTGATAGCCTACCTGCTCAACTGCTTTTTCAAGACTAGCTGGATTTTGCCTATCACGGCTATAACGGATGGTCGCCTTTTCTGTTGCCAGATTGACACTGACTTCTTCTACGCCCTCTAGTTTGCCCAGAGCTTTTTCAACCGTCATAGCACAGGAAGCACAGGTCATGCCTGAAATGTCATAAGACTCGGTCACCAAGTTATCGACTAACTGGTATCCCGCCTTTTCAACTGCCTGACGAATATCTTCTAGTCCCAACAGCTTTTCATCATAGCTAACACTCAATTTTTCAGTCGCTAGGTTGACACTGGCTTCTTCTACTCCTGCTAATTTACCGACAGCTTTTTCAACTGTCATGGCACAAGAGGCACAGGTCATGCCTGTAACGGGATAGGTAGCTTGTTTCATATCTTTCTCCTTTGACTACATTTGTAATCACATTATACACAAAACGACTACATTTGTAAACAAATTTGTTTCAAAAAATAGAGGTTGCCCTCTACTTCTTCCTTGCTAGCATGGTCGCAAACCGCATTTTGAGGAAATTACCATGTTCATCACGCTTATGGAGCTGACCAAAGTCTTCATTATACTTGACCAATTCCCAGTCACGATAGTATTCCTTCAACTCACCCGCTCCGAAGGTAAAGGAGAAATTCATAGGACAAGGGGCATCTTCCGTATCCATGGCTGCTACAATCAAGTTGTAACCACCCGGCCGTGTCTGCTCCTGCATATTGCGGATAATAGCTGGCACCCGATCCCTCTCCAAAAACATAAAGACTACGGTCGAGATAATCCAGTCGTAATCCTGCTCCAGAATAGCTGAGTTGATGTCATAGATCCCAGCTTGTAGATCCAAATCCTCTGCTTCCTTGACCTGCAAGAGCGTCTGAATGCTCGGCACGTGCTTGTCAACCGCCGTCACCTCAAATCCCTGCTGGGCTAGATAGAGACTATTGCGACCATGACCGCAACCCAAATCCAAAACCTTGCAGGGCTCGATGATTTTCAAGGCCTCCAAGACTTCTGAATGTGTCCGTGTGTAATCATATTTTTTGGCAAAATAATCCTCTGGCTGACAGAAAAATTCCAAGAAAAACTCCGTATCCTCTGTCAACAGGGTCACCCGATGCCAAGCCTGTGGCTCCACAAAAGGAATATCGTCTGTCGGACCATAAACATATTCTCCCAAAATCTCATTATCATCTGAAATCGGCTCAAATTTGAGCTGGCCCTTCAAGACCTTAATTTTGGCCCAAGTGCCCACCTTGGTATTATGCTTGGTCAAAAAATGCTGGGGAACCGTATCCTGATTCCAAATGGGCATGCGTTTGTAAGGAACTAAAACTGTCATTATTTCTCCTTCTAGTCAATAGTAGTTCTAGTCTATCACAAAGGAAATATGAATTCAAACCTATTTTTTACTTGACTTGGAGTTGACTCCAAGGTGTATAATAGTTCTTATCAATCAGAAAGGATATTTACTTGCACAGTAAATGTGAGATAAATATGAAAGCAGCTATTTATGAAAAAGCCGGTAAGATGACCGTTGCAGAAATCGAAAAACCAAGTCTTCAAGCCAAGGATGATGTCATTATCAAGGTCGTGCGGGCCTGTGTCTGTGGGTCAGACCTTTGGCGTTATGATGAGAATGTTCCCCACGAACATGGCGACGCCAACTCCGGTCATGAAGCCATCGGGATCGTTGAAGAGGTAGGCGAAGATATTACAACCCTTGTTCCTGGTGACTTTGTGATTGTTCCATTTACACACGGTTGCGGACACTGCGATGCTTGTCGTACAGGCTTTGACGGTACCTGTGACAACCATCCAGGTGCCCAAAACTTTGGTAACAACTACCAATCACAGTACATCCGTTTCCACTACGGTAATTGGGCCTTGGTCAAAGTCCCTGGTCAGCCGAGCGACTACTCAGAAGGCATGATTAAATCTCTCTTGACTCTGGCAGATGTTATGCCAACAGGCTACCACGCAGCTCGCGTAGCAGATGTCAAACCAGGCGACAAGGTCGTCGTTATCGGTGATGGTGCAGTGGGGCAATGTGCCGTCATTGCTGCAAAAATGCGCGGAGCTTCTCAGATTATCATGATGAGCCGTCACGCAGATCGTCAGCAAATGGCTTTAGAATCAGGCGCTACAGCTGTTGTTGCTGAACGGGGCGAGGAAGGCATTGCCAAAGTCCGTGAAATCCTAGGCGGTGGAGCGGATGCGGCCCTCGAATGTGTCGGAACAGAAGCCTCCATTGACCAAGCCCTCGGTGTTCTTCACAATGGCGGTCGCATCGGTTTTGTTGGTGTGCCTCATTACAGCAACCACGCACTTGGCTCCACCTTCTCCACCAACATTATCATCGGTGGTGGGGCAGCTTCCGTGACCACCTATGTCAAAGACATCCTGTTAGATGCCGTCCTCAAAGGCCACATCAATCCAGGTCGAGTTTTCACCCAAACTTACAGCCTGGACAATATCGACCAAGCCTACAAAGACATGGCCAACCGCAAAACTATTAAAGCAATGGTGACGGTGGATTAAGATAAATAATAAGCCCCAGATAGTCTCGAAACTGTCTGGGGCTTTTGTTTTCCTATAACAAAAAAGACCAGGATTTCTCCCAGCCTCTATCGACTATTAATCGCCTTCATAGTCCGCTTAATATCACGGTCTTGTTCACGGCGTTTGATGGACTCTCGCTTGTCGTAGTCGTGCTTCCCTTTGGCAAGTCCAATCAAAACCTTGGCAAAGCCGTCCTTGATATAGACCTTGAGGGGCACCAGAGTCATCCCTGTTCCCTTGACCTCATTGCCCAAAGACTCGATTTGCTTCTTCCGCAAGAGGAGCTTGCGGGTCCGCGTTGGCTCCTGATTCCAGATATTGCCCTCATCGTAGGGAGCGATATGGACATTGACCAACCAAGCCTCGCCCTGCTTGATCTGGGCAAAGCCGTCCTTAAGGTTGATCCGCCCCGCACGAATAGACTTAATCTCCGTCCCCGTCAGGACCATCCCCGCCTCCACTGTATCGACAATGGTATAGTCGTGGCGGGCTTTTTTATTCTGTGCAATCACATTGCCCTCACCCTTGGCCATGCCTATCTCCTTTTCTTCTTATTCTTTTTAGCCACTTCTTTGTAAAATGGTTTCTTTTTCTTGTCTTTTTTGCCACTTTTTGACTTGTGGTCTTTCCCAGACTTGTGACGTCCGCTGTCGCGACCAGCAGCTTCTTGTTTGTGGTGCTTACCTCGTCCTCGCCCTGACCGATCATCACGATCTCGGTTGGAGTGACTAGCCGTTCTCCGCTTGGCTTTCTGAGCTTTTTCCACAATATCCAGCTCGGACGGAACGTGGGCAAAATCGATTTCCCCTGTCATCTTGTCCGCCCGCGTTAGCTTGATACGAATTGGCTGACCGACACGGAAGACCCGACCAGATTTCTCACCCTGCAAGGTCAGAGTTCGCTCGTGGAACTGGTAGTACTCGTTGAGGTTGGTGATATGAATCAGACCTTCAACCGTATTTGGTAACTCGACAAAAAGACCAAACTTGACCACGCTAGACACGACACCATCAAACTCTTGCCCAACAAATTCTTGCATGAACTCTGCCTTCTTCATGGCTTCAACTTCCCGCTCTGCCTCAATGGCACGGCGTTCTAAACTGGACGAAGACTTGGCAAGCTCAGGAATAACCTGCTCAAAATACTCTGCTTTTTCCACAGGATTGTGACCATATTCCCGTACCATACGGTGAACCAGCAGGTCGGGATAGCGGCGGATAGGGCTGGTGAAGTGGGTGTAGAACTCGGCACCCAGTCCGTAGTGGCCGTGGTTGTGCTCCGAGTAGCGTGCCTGCTGCATGGAACGGAGCAACATCATGTTGAGGACATCCGCATAGGGTTCATCCTTGACCCGCTCCATGAGATCCTGAAGGGCGTCCTGGCTGATAGAGCTGGCCGTTCCATAGACGGTCAGACCAAAGCTAGTCGCATAGTCGATGAACTTCTGTAACTTTTCCGACTTGGGCTCCTCGTGGATCCGATAGATGAAAGGCAGGTCCAGTTTGGCAAAATGCTCGGCAACGCACTCATTGGCAGCCAGCATGAAGGACTCAATCATCCGCTCGGCAATGCCCCGCTGACGCAGCTGGATATCGACGGGCAGACCGTCCTTGTTGACGATGATTTTGGCTTCAGTCGTGTCAAAGTTGAGAGCACCACGCTTATAGCGCATGGTTTCCAATGTTTCATGGAGTTTAACCATAAGCTCTACACTTGGCACGATAGCCTTGTATGCAGCAAGCTTTTCCTTGTTGCCTGCAATCATGTCATTGACATCGGAATAGGTCATACGGAAGGTCGTTTTAATAACTGTTTGGCCAATCCAGTGCTTGACTACCTTGCCCTTGCGGTCAATTTCCATAATAGCCGACTGGGTCAGGCGATCCACATTTGGATTGAGGGAACAAATGCCGTTTGACAGGCGTTCTGGCAGCATTGGCACCACACGGTCGGTCACATAGACAGAGGTTCCACGCTTGACAGCTTCCTGATCCAAGGCTGAGCCTTCCGTCACATAGTAGCTGACATCGGCGATATGGACACCTAGCTCCAGATTGCCATTCTTAAGTTGCTTGATATGGACCGCATCGTCCAAGTCCTTGGCATCCGCACCGTCGATAGTGAAGATGATTTCATCCCGCAAGTCCAAGCGTCCTTCAAAGTCCTTCTCAGACGGACTTTCTGGTACCCGATTGGCCTCTGCCAAGACTTCATCTGGAAACTCCGACACGATATCCATAGACTCCAAGACTTCCAAGACATCAATCCCCACATCGTCCTTGTGGCCCACCACGTCCCGAATGGTCGCAACAAAGTGGTCCCGTTTCTTGTTTGGATAAGCTTCGATATCAACTTTTAGGATTTCCGTTCCGGTCAATACCAGAGGTGATTTCTTGATGTAAATCTTCTGAGCGATTTTCTGATTTTTAGACTTGATATAGCCTGCATATTCAGGCTTGTCTTCGTCAAAAACAATCAAGCCCACCGCTGTTTTCAGGCTATGTTCCAAAATATCAATGACTTCCGCTTCTGCGGCAGTTCCCTTGAGACGATCTGCAACCTTTTTGATTGCAATTTCAACTCTGTCACCTTCGATAGCAAAGTTAACATCGTCACGACTGACAAAGAGATCATCTTCCTCCTCGTCAATGGTCACAAAGCCAAAACCTGACTTGTGGGCACGGAAAATACCCTGTAAGGTCACCTTATTCTTGGAGATTTTTGGAGCAGGCAGAGCAATTCGACCCGCATTGTCAAAGACAAGTTGACGGCTACCTTCCATGCTCGAAACCAGCTTGACCAAGTCTGTAAAACTCTTAGCAGAACTAGTTCCAAGTTGGTCTGCTAGTTGATCCATGGTCATAGGACCAACTTCTTTAATATAGTTTATAATTTTGTTTTTCATGTTGTAATTACCAGAGTGCAGGATAAAAACCTAGCACTATTTCTCTTAGTGTGCGTTATATCCAGACGCAGTGGTTGATTGCTCCAACAATCAAATGATTGTTGGAGGTGGGAGATAGGATTTGCAAAGCAAATCTCAATAGTTCGCGTAACGCTCCGAACCATACCTATTCAACTTATGCGGGGGTGGGCAGACGAACTCTTTATACTTGTCGAGTTCTGGCCCACTCCCAAAAAAATAGACCAAGAACAAGTCCCAGTCTGATTTATCTATCTACTTGAAATGATAACAAGTGCTAGCGCATCCAACATCCATAGAAAAATAAGGATAGCTGTAATACGTTGCATAACCGCTTCAAAACCACGCGCCTTTGTACGCTCAAACAAAGCACCACTAGTTGAGTCAAAGACATTGCTAGATTGGTTCTTAGCTGGTTGAATAAAAATCACTGCAATCAAAATAACAGATAAAATCAACAGAATTGTTAATAATGCTTGATACATATTTTTTTCACTTTCTACAATAACTTAGCATATTATACCACAATACCTATTTGGTTTCAAGATGAAGGGTTACTTTTCTCTCTTTTGGACAGTATTTTAAGACTTCAATTTTATCTGGGTGATTTTTAGCATTCTTGCTAGTCAAGTAATTTTTACTTCCACACTCCGTACATTGCAAATTGATTTTAACTCTCACGAAACATCCCTTACTTTCAAGTAATTTCTAAAATTGGTCAAGGACCAAAGTAAATTGAACAAGACCAGGCCACTGGACAAATAAAATACCCAATCATAACCCAGTTGACCTGCTACACTTGACCCCAACATGGGCCCGATAACAGACCCCATATTGTTAAAAATCTGATTATAAGAAAATATCCTGGAAATCCCCTCCTTAGGCGTCAGCTTTGTCAAAAGAGAATTGACCGAAGGTAGCAAGGCCCCCGTTCCAAATCCATAGAGGAACCGCAAAAGACCTAGTTGGAAGGGATTTTGAGCAAAGACACATAGGATGTTGATGAGCAGACTATAGACCAAAGCCATTAGCAATAGTCTATGATTACCAATCTTATCACCTATTTTCCCAAGATATCCTGATGTCACTAGCGATGCCATACCAGGCAAGGAAATGATAAAGCCAGCTACAAAAAGGAGATTGTCTGTCTGGCCCAGATGCCGCACATAGAGAGTCAGAATCGGCACCACAGCCTGAGCCGCTGCGATGATAACCATCGAGGTCACAAAGAGTCCAACCAACATCTGCTTGTCCTTGACCTGTGCAAAAACCTCTGAAATGGACAGTTGGTCTTCTTTTGTCAATGGTTTGAAGTCCTCTCGAATTTGAAAAATGGTCAGTACTACGACCAGGGCATAAAGCAAGCCAACTAAGAGAAAGACAGCATGGACCCCAACCAATTCTGCTAAAAAGCCACCAAGCGTTGGTCCAATCAAGTTTCCAGCAACCGCACCCGTTGACAAGGTCCCCAGAGCATAGCCTGTCTTGTCCTTAGGTACCTGACTGGCAATCAAGGCTGTTGCATTAGGAATATAGCCTGTAAACATTCCGTTCAGGACACGCAGGACAATCAACCAAAAAACATTGGGCACAAAGGCCATACCACCCATGGTAAAAATCATAGCAAAGGCCGCTCTTACCATCATGGGCTTACGTCCATAGCGGTCTGCCAAACTTCCCCAGATTGGTGCCATGACTGCTGCTGCCAAGGCATTGGCCGACACCGCCAGCCCTGCATAGTGTTCCACCTGACCCGCTCCCACTCCCAACTCCTCTACGAAGACCGAGATAAAGGGCATGACCAAGGTAAAGCTGACACCCGTTAAGAAGTTGCCCAACCAAGCTACCTTCAAATTTCGCTGCCAGTAATGACTAGCCTCATCCATCTTTCATTTCCTCCAAAAGTGCGGCAACCTGATCCAAAGTCGCCTCAACCGCTCCGCTATTGTCAATAAGGATCTGAGCCCTGATCCGTTTTTCCTCTAAAGAAAGCTGAGCTGCCAGCCGATTTTCCGCATCTTGAACGGACAAGCTATTGCGTTTCATGAGCCGTTCCAACTGCTGCGCTCTATCGACATAGACCAGCCAAACTTCATCCACTTCCCCGCTATAATCCGCCTCGTAGAGCAGGGGGATATCCATAAAAATCACATCCTCGGTCTGCTTGAGAGCATCCCTTCTGTCTAACAGATCCTGCCTGATAATTTGGTCCTGCAAGACAGACAAACGAGCCCGCAATTTGCTATCCGCAAAAACAGCCTGACCCAGCTTAGCCCTATCTAGACTGCCATCAGCTGACAGGATAGCTTCCCCAAACTCCGCAAGTAAGACCTGATAGAGCTTGCCACCCTTAGCCTGCAATTCATGAACAACCGCATCCGCATCAATGACTGGATAACCTTGTTCTCTCAGAAAAGCTGTAACGGTTGATTTTCCAGAGGCGATGCCCCCTGTTATTCCGATAACTTTAGCCATTTTTCACCTGACACTTGGGACAGAAATGTGTCCCCCGTCCGCCCAACTGGATTTTGACAATCTCCGTCTGGCAACGGGGACAGGCCTGTCCTGTCTTTCCGTAAACTTGTAAATAATCCTGCATGGTCCCATCCATGCCCAAGGCATTTTTATAGGTCCGAATGGTTGAACCACCTTTTTCGATACCTAATTGCAGGACTGCTATGGTGGCTTGACGGAGGCTAGTTACCTGCTCTGCTGCTAACTGACAACTGACTTGAGCAGGGTGGACTTGAGCTCTGAACAAGACTTCATCGACATATATATTGCCCAAACCAGCCACTAAGGACTGGTCCAAGAGATGAGCTTTTATGGGCTTTTTCGACTTGGCTAACTTGACTGCAAATTCTTTTAAGTCAAAATCCGCCTCCGTCGGCTCAGGACCAATTTTTCGACTGATAAAATAGGCATCCACATCTGCCTTGCCCAGCAGTTCCATTGTGCCAAACTTGCGGACATCCTGATAAACCAAGGTCGAGCCATCTGAAAAAGTAAAAAAGGCATGGAAGTGCTTGTTGGCAGGCACCTGTTCTGGAAAGAAATTGTACTTGCCCTCCATTCGCAAGTGGGACAAGAGCGTAAAAAGCGACTGAAAATTAGGAGAGCGACGCTGTGTGGCTTGCACACAAGGAGCTCTATCTATTTTCCGAGCTTTTAGCTCGGGTTCAAGTACGCAAACACTCGTCCTTTCTAACAAAATTACAAAATAAAAGAAAAATAGAAACCTGACCAACGGTGCAGTGGCACCTAGGTCACGGTTGTGATTTTCAAAGAGGCCTAGGCGAGTTCAAGACAACGCCTAATCGGCTTTCCTTTCTTAACTAAATTTTTGATAAACATACTTTTATTCACTATTCAAATCTCGAACATAGTGAACGTTTCGGCTAACTTCTCGGAAGCCATGTTTGATATGAAAATTCTGGCTCAGTAGATTATCCAGTTCCGCATCAGATCCTAGTTGGCATATCCCTTGACTTTTAGCCCAATGCTCAGCAAAATTCAACAGTTCTTTCGCAATCCCTTGACTACGGTAATTCGGGCTAATAAAAATCCCTTCTAAATAGGCAACTGGACTCGCCTGGCATCCTTCTACATAGTCGTGGCGAAGCGACAAACTAATCCACGCTATCGGCTCCTCACTTTGAGAGTAATACAAAAATTCAAAAGGAAACTCATTATTTGAAAATTCTTCTATCAAAACTTGCTCTTTTGTCTGCCAAACCTGACTTGCAAAAGAAGCCCAGATAGAAAGAGTCTGTTCATTAACTGCTCTAATCGTCATAATATCTCACCGTAACTACGGAAAACACCACAAAAGTGGTGCTTCACGCTTGAAATTGATTCATTTCTATTCTGGTGAGACAAGCCACACCAGAATACCTCGCTCTACAATTTTAAAGCTCGGGTTTTCACATGGTCACTTTCGCATTTTTAGGTGACCAGCTGAAACAGTCTATTCCCAGACTGTTTCACTCCCCCGGACTACCTCGCTCTCCAGTTTTCAAGCTCGGGTTCAACTCGCCAAAGTTGAGTGCTTTGAAAAGCTACTCAACTTACGGCAATTCCCAGCAGAATTGCCTAGGCGACTTACTAGTTTCTCACATCATTATGGTCGAATGATGTGAGAAACGTCGATCACGTTCCCCGAACCTTATTAATACTCTTTCTCATTATATCCAAAGTCGGCGAGGTCGAGTTTTTTGTCTCGCCAGTTTTTCTTGACCTTGACCCAGGTTTCGAGGAAGACTTTATCGCCCAACATCAATTCAATATCACGACGGGCCATGGAGCCGATTTTCTTGAGCATAGCCCCTTGCTTGCCGATGATAATGCCTTTCTGGCTATCACGCTCAACCATAATCGTCGCACGAATGTGAACCTTGTCAGTAAACTCATCGCGTTTCATAGACTCGATGACAACTGCCACAGAGTGCGGGATTTCCTCACGGGTCAGGTGCAAGACCTTCTCACGAATCATCTCAGACACCAAGAAGCGTTCTGGGTGGTCTGTGATTTGGTCCGCTGGGAAATACTGGAAGCCTTCATCCAAGTTTTCCTTGAGAATTTCCATAAGGCGGTTGACATTGTTCCCTTGGGTAGCAGAAATTGGCACAATTTCCTTGAAGTCCATCTGATGACGGAAATCATCAATCTGTTCTAAAAGCTGGTCTGGATGAACCTTATCAATCTTATTAACCACCAAAATAACTGGAATCTTGGCCTGTTTAAGCCGTTCCATAATCATGTCGTCACCCTTGCCTCGTTTTTCATCGGCTGGCACCATAAAGAGGACCGTATCAACTTCACGAAGGGTGCTGTAAGCAGACTCCACCATAAAGTCACCCAAAGCCGTCTTGGGCTTGTGGATTCCTGGTGTGTCAATGAAGACAATCTGCTCTTCTTCAGTCGTATAAATCCCCATAATCTTATTACGGGTGGTTTGAGCCTTATCACTCATGATGGCAATTTTTTGCCCCATTACATAGTTGAGAAAGGTTGATTTCCCAACGTTTGGACGACCTAAAATCGCCACAAAACCTGACTTAAATGTCATGTATTCTCCTTAACTTCTAAAAAATAAAGTCCCAAATTTTCGGTACAAAGATAATCAGCCCTGTCAACAAGGCGAATCCTGACACAAACAAGACTGCCCCTGCTGCCATATCTTTTGCATTTTTTGCCAACATAGAAAAATGATAGTCTGACGCCAAATCCACCACATTCTCAATAGCAGAATTCACAATTTCAAAAGCGATAACCAGACTGATACTAAGCAAGAGGAAGAGCCATTCTGTCACAGATACTTGGAAAATAAGCCCTGCAAGCACAACAAGGATAGCTGAAGCAAGGTGCTTCCTCATATTGCGTTCTTCCTTGAATGCCGTAAACAGACCCGTTACTGCAAATTCTAGACTAGCAATCAATTCTCGGTTTTTCCAGCGATTTTTTGAATTATTCTCTTGTAAGTCCATAGGCCGTCAAAATTTCTTCTTGTAAACCAAACATTTCTGCTTCTTCTTCTGGCGTATAATGATCATAGCCATTGATATGCAGAAAACCGTGTACAGCTAAAAAGCCCATTTCGCGCTCGTAGCTATGACCATAATCTTCAGCTTGCTCACGCGCCTTATCAATGGAAATATACAATTCACCAATAAAAGCATCGAAATCTTCCATCATTTCAGCCAACTCAGGATTGTCCAATAAGTCTTCCTCATCAAAGATAATTTCTGACTCTGGCTTATACTCTAGGCTGACAACATCAGTGGGACGGTCAATTCCTCTGTATTCCAAATTGACCTCATGGACGCGAGCATTGTCCACAAAAGTCACAGCCATTTCCTTATTTTCTTTTCCGATTTTTTTAGCAGCAAACTGGAGCAATTCTGTAATCTGCTCCTGCATTTGAGCAGAAACCTGCCCTGTTTCATCAATCATTTCTATATACATAATCTTACATTCCTTTTACGATTCCATTATATCATAAAACCTATCAATGAGGTTTTTTTAATGATATAATATCCTCAGAAGCTAACAGAGGTATGCAACATGTTACAAACTCCAAAACATATAACAGCCATCATTGAGTCTCATATGGACCAGATGACAAAATTAGAAAAACAAATTGCCAGTTATTTCACTCAGTTAGACCCTGCAAGCGCTGACCTTAGCCAAGAATATACCATCTCACAACTCCACATTTCTCCATCTGCTCTGACCCGATTTGCTAAAAAATGTGGTTTTTCCGGTTATCGAGAATTTGTCTTTGCCTTTCAGAATAACCAAGAATACTTGGACCATCATTTTGAAAAATTGCAGCGTAGCTTAACAAAAAAAGTCTTGGTAGACTACGAAGAAATTCTAACTGCTACCAATAAACTGGTAGATGAGGAAAAATTAGAAGAAATTGCCAAACTGATTGACAGCAGCAAGCGTGTCTATTTTTACGGAATAGGCAGTTCTGGCTTGGTTGCCATGGAAATCAAGTCTCGATTTACACGACTTGGTGTGGTTTGTGATGCTATTACTGATAAAAACAATCTCATCTGGACAACTAATATTTTGGATACTAGCTGCCTGGTTATCGGCCTTTCTTTGTCTGGACAAACCGAGGAAGTCATGGAACACTTGCTCCTTGCGAGTCAAAAAGGAATACCAACCGCCCTCTTGACGACAAAATCTTTTCAACAAGCACCTTATGACCAAATTATTCCTGTTGCCTCTGTCCGACACCTTAATTATGGCAACCGTATTTCGCCACAAATTCCATTATTGATTATGTTGGACATTATCTACGCCTACTTTTTGGCTATAGATAAAGAAAGAAAAGAAACCATTTTTAAACATACGATAAAAGACACTACCATTTAAGTAGTGCCTTATTTTTGTTCAAAAAAACTTGTTCCCAGTAAATAGTCAAAGACATAGTCATTGACCTGGACATGCATGGCATCGTGACCATAGTCAGGCATGATTTTCATTTCTCTTGGACCTGCGAGTCGGTTGTAAATGGCAAATTGAGTAGAAGGTGGACAGACACTGTCCTCCAAGCCTGTCACCATAGCAACAGGACAGGAAATCAAATGCGCCAAGTTTTTCACATCGATATAAGACAAGGTCTGTAAAACCGCATCTTCTGTCTGGTGAAATGGATCAGAAAACTTGAAATATCGGAAGAGTTCATCATAGGCCTCGCTAGTGTTTCCTAGTTCCAACACCCGTTTAAAATCGGAAAGGAATGGGTAGATAGCCACCGTTTTCCAATCCGTTGGTTGAGAGCTGCCGCAACCAAGGCCAAGGCTCCGCCTTGGGATCCTCCGTAAGAAACCAGACGCTTCTTGTCCACAAAGTCAAGGCTGGCAATAATTTCCACCAGTTGATAAACATCCAAGTAGACATCCTTGTAAAAGAGGTGGTCAGGCCCCTGCAACATCCCACGAATAACCTGGCCTTTGACAGTCATCCCATCAAAGTGGCCGTGGTCTTGAGAATGCCCCGCCTGGCCTCTAACATCCATGGCAACAACACCAAATCCCGCTGCGACAAACTTGAGTAACTCTGTCCAATCAGGACCTTGTCCTTGGTAACCATGGAAGTAAAAGAGAACAGGAACAGGCTGATTAGACTTGGGAAAGAGGCATTTGGCAAATACCTTGGAACCATTGGTCCCTTCAAACCACAAGCTTGAACAAGTTACCTGATCCAGGCCACACTCCTTGTCCACAAATTGATGATCAGGCAAGCCTCCTAGCTTATCTTTTTCATCCCGCCAAAATTGATCAAAATCTTCTGGCACCTCATGGCGACCTCGGTATTCCTGCATCTCCTGCAGAGACATTGTATCAATCATAGTTCCTCCTAACCCAGACCTTGCTTCTGTTGGAAGTGATAAAAGGCACCCAGCATGCCAGCCGCATTTTCATGCTCTGCAAAGGCAAGTCTGGTCTTGTCTGCTAGGCTAGAAACCAAGTTTTCTTTAAGGGCTGCCTGGATTTTCTCAAAGAGATAATCCTTTTGCGCCATAATACCACCACCAAGAATAACCACTTCTGGATTGGCTACATAGCAGATGTTGGCAATGCCTTGGCCGAGATAGTTGACCATGCGATCAATAGCCGCAATACAGTGGGCATCTCCAGCCTTGGCTTCTTGGAAAATCTTATAGCCGTTCCAGTCTGCCGGATTCTGACCATGCAGGCGAGCCACTTCTTGTACAAGAGCCGTAGTTGAAGCCAGGTCTTGGAAGGCGCCATCAGAAAGATGAAGGTAGCCTACCTCACAAGCCGAATTACTAAAGCCGTGGAAGATTTGACCGTCCACCAGCAAGCAGCCACCAATACCTGTACCAATTGTCAAACAAAGACTAATCTGGCAATCTTGACCTGCTCCTGAAATCCCTTCTGCCAGCCCTGCACAGTTAACATCATTTTCAATCTCACAAGGAAGATCAAAAGTTGACTCAATTTCAGACTTGAATTGGGTTCCAGCATAGTTTGGAATCTGCGGCCCTGAATAGAAAATCTCTCCCTTATCAGGATCGACCATCCCTGCTGAGGAAATGGCTACACCTGAAAGTGGAGATTGAGCATGAAAATCTGCTACTAGTTTTTTGACTGTCGCAAGGATATGCGGACCACCCTTGTGAGCTTCCGTATCCATCTTGTAACTTTCTAAAATCTGACCTGCTGCATCTAGGCGGCCATATTTTATCTGGGTTCCGCCGATATCAATAGCAAGATAGGTTTTCATAGACACCTCCTAGGCACCAAATCTTTCCTTGGCATCCCGAATCAACTGAGCCGCTTCTTGAGCAATGGAAAGGTCAGCTTCTGTCAGAGCCGTTAGAGGTTCCCGAACAGAGCCAATGTCCAAGCCATCATTGATACGGATAACTTCCTTGATGACAGCATACATATGACCATGACCAGACACCAATTTACCAATGATTGTATTGATGGTTGACTGCAATTGACGGGCTGTTTCCAAGTCCTTGTCAGCAATTAACTGATTAAGTCGTAGGAAGAGTTCTGGCATTGAGCCATAGGTACCACCAATTCCTCCCTTAGCCCCCATAAGGCGACCGCCGAGAAATTGCTCATCTGGACCATTGAAGACCACATAATCTTCAACGCCTAGACTAACAAAAGTATCAATATCCTGAACTGGCATAGAAGAATTCTTCACCCCAACCACGCGTGGATTTTTCAACATTTCCTTGTACAGACTAGGCGTCAAAGCCACACCTGCCAGTTGCGGAATGTTGTAGATGATGAAATCTGTATTTGGTGCAGCTGCACTAATGCCGTTCCAATAAGCAGCGATGCTGTACTCAGGCAAACGGAAATAGATCGGTGGAATAGCTGCAATTGCATCGACACCCAATTCTTCCGAATGGCGCGCGAGTTCCACACTGTCCTTCAAATTATTGCAGGCCACATGGTTGATGATGGTCAATTTGCCCTTGGCAACCTCCATAACCGCTTCAAGAATTTGCTTGCGGTCTGCTACACTCTGGTAAATGCATTCACCAGACGAACCATTGACATAAAGCCCTTGAACTCCCTTGTCAATGAAATACTGAACTAGAGCTTTTACACGCTCTGAACTAATGTCACCAGCCTCATCATAACAGGCATAAAAGGCTGGGATAATACCATGATATTTCGATAAATCTTTCATTCTAATTCCTTTTTAACTGTTTTTATTCTTGAACCAAACTCTCTAATGAATAGAAAGGATAGGCCCGCATAGGCAAAAAATAGCAGACAAACCAGACCGATTAAAAATGTCAGGTCTGAATAAAAGAGGAAAGCAGCTACAAGTAGAAAGACCAGACCAACCATAGCGGTCAAGGACAACATATTCCCCAGGCATAAAATTCCTTTTAGGAATAAGTCTTTCAACTGCAAATCAAATCGACTGGCTAACGGGTAGATATAGACCCAAAGTAGCTGACTAAAGAGCAGGATGGCAATACAGCTTGCACGAAAACTGTCAAATACCAGACCAGCCTGTCCCCAAATCAGATATAGATCCAAGAGGCAAAATGTCGTTAGCCCAATTTCTACCAGCGACAAGACCAAGCCCTGTTTCCACTGGCGACCAAAATGACCCCAGTAGGTCGACCAGACCTTGACTTTCCCCTCTTCATGCATGTCCCATAAACTAGCTTGAAGGGCTAGTTTGGCAATTCCCAAGGTAAAAAGAGGGAGACTTGCCAAAACAGTTAAGCTATTTAAGAGCATTAAATCGAAGATTTTCTCTACCAGTTGCCAAGCCGGATGATGGACATCAAACAAGGACTGAACCAGTGTTCTACCACCCTTTCCTTTCATTTACATCTTCCCCTTTCTATTTTAGTTGAAAACTAATCGTCTAGTAAGACTTTAATGACAAACTTGCGGACAGTCTTTTGTCCACCTGCCCATTGGTTTGGCTGATGAACCTCACCAGGTAGGAAAATGGCAAAGTAATTCCCATCAAGTAGGCAATCCACCCATTTTTCACTCGGAACAAAACCGATATCACTTGCTGGATCAAAACCAGTATCTTCTCCAACTAGACGACAACCGTAAGAAATTTGTTCCTGTCCACTGATAACAAAATGGATATCTGCATATGAACGATGGTATTCAAATTCCTCCTTGAACTCTTCAGAGAGGGTATTTTCCTGAAGGAAATAATAGATATCTTGACCAGCTATTTCATACCTGACTAGGTCCTGCTCGCGAAAATCACCCTTTTCCAAAACAGCCAAGGCAAGATCCAAGTTGGGATGTAGTCCCTTATATTGTGAACAATTGTCAATATGATCATAAATCATAGTTCTATCTCCATGAATTAACCAGATTCTTATCCCTTAACTGCTCCCATGGTGATACCTTGAGTAAAGGATTTTTGGAAGACAAGGAAGACAGTAACAATTGGTACTGCAGCCATTGCCGCTCCCGCCATGATAACACCATAGTTGGTTGCCATTTCAGCCTGCATAGTTGCAACACCTAGCGAAATGGTCAAATTCTGACGTGAAGTCAACATAACCAACTGCATGAAATAGTCATTCCAAGAGTTGATGAAGGTAAAGATAGCCAAGGCTGCAAAACCTGGTTTGACAATCGGAAAGGCAACATTCCAGAAGGTTGACAGCTCACCACATCCATCAATCTTAGCAGATTCCAAGAGCTCTGTCGGAATATTTTCTGAGAATTGCTTCATCAAGAAAACCCCGAATGGCCAGCCAACTAGTGGTAGAATCACCGCTGCTAAGGTATCATGAATACCCATAAAGTTGATAATCCGTACCAGAGGTACAAGCACAACCTGTTTAGGTAAAGCCATGGCAGCGATAAAGATTGAGAACAAAATCCGCTGTCCATAGAAACGTTTTTTAGCCAAGACATAACCAGCTAGAGAGGATGTTGAACAAACCAAAATCATGGTCGCCAAGGAGATAAAGACTGAGTTCCAAAGCCATTGCAAAGCTGGGTTCTGGACTGTCAATTTAGTAAAGTTTTCCAGTGTTGGCTGGGTTGGCCACCACTGAGGTGGAATGACAATAGTATGCGGTTGTGACTTAAAGGCCCCTGTCATAATCCAATAGAAAGGGAAGATGAAAAGGATGGTCAACAAGAGCAAGGTAATCGTTGAAATAACACCAAAGGGTGTAATGGTTTTCTTTTTCATAAATTCCTCCTTTCTAGTATTCCACATCGTTACCCAAAATCTTGAATTGGGCAAAGGAAATCAGTGCAATCATGACTGCCAGGAAAACACCCATGGTGTTTGCATATCCATACTCAGACAACTTGAAGGCTTTTTCGTACAAGTAGTACATGAGGGTGGAAGTTGAATAGTTAGGTCCACCTGAGGTCAAGAGCTGAATAAGGGCAAAACACTGGAAGGAGTTAATGGTTGTAATAACTGCGATGTAAAGAGTGGTTGGTAAGAGGCTTGGCCATTTGATTTGCCAGAAAACCTGATGTTCGTTGGCACCGTCCACACGCGCAGCTTCTACCAAGGAATTATCAATATTCCCAAGAGCTGCAATGTAAAGAATAATCGGCTGACCAACTGAAGTTGTTAAGAGGATAATGATGATGGCTAACAAGGCCCACTGTTTATCCCCTAACCAACTGATATTTTGTTCAATAAGGCCACCAGATTTCAAAACGAAGTTCAAGATACCCGATAGGGGATCGTAAATCCATTTCCAAACAACCGTTACAGCAACGGAACCCGTTACAACAGGCAGGAAGAAAACTGCACGGTAGAAGGAACGAGCGATGACATTCTTTTCATAGGTCTGCGAAGCGACAAAGACTGAAAAGAAAACAACAACTGGCACTGACCCAACCACGATAATCAATGTGTTAATCAGAGATTTGATAAAGATCGGATCATTAAACATCCGTACATAGTTATCTAGTCCAACAAAGGTGAAATCTGTCATGGTATAGTTAAAGAAACTGGTGACAAATCCCATAATCATTGGAGCTAGTACAAAAATGGTGAAGAAAATGAGAATAGGAGCTAAGAAGGTATAGGATACAATCGTTTCCCGCATTCTAATCTTATTTATCTGCACTTAGAACACCTCCATTCTAATCTTGTAACAAAACTCATTGAAAACCAAAATAAGTGATGAAAATTTTTTTGATTTTCATTAAGCATTAAAGGAATGGCTCCCTTTCCATATCTATTGAATAGCTGACAGAGAAAAGGAGCCTCATTCAATTCATTTATTTAATCGTTGCGTTTGCTTGTTCAGTGAATTCTTTCAAAGCTGGTTCTGCTTCTTTCTCGCCATTTGATACAGCTTGAAGCATTGGGAACCAAAGAGTTCTCATTTCAGCAAAGCCGTCAATGGTGTTGTAGTATGGAGAGTAGTATTGAGTCCACTCTTCAATCATTGCCATGCGCTCATCATCATAGAGTGCTCCAAATGATGTGCGAACTGGGAATGCTCCTGTACGAACAACGTTCTTAGGACCCCATTCTTTATCATCTGCGATGAACTGGATGAATTTCTTAGCTGCTGCTACACGTGCTTCGTCGCCATTATTGAAGACTGCAAAGCCATTTACAAGGTACTCAAGAGCTGCTTTCCCATCTTCAGATGGGAATGGTACTTCAAGCACTTCTACTTTTGATGCTTCTAGCAATTGTCCTTGGATACCATTTTGCGCAGGACCCCAAAGGATAGTGTAAGATGTTTGGCCGTTCGCAAAGTTTTGGATGTCATCGCCACCTGCATATTGTGAACCATTCATCATGTAGCCGTCTTTTATCCAGCCAGCTGCCTTATCCAAGGCTTTGATCATTTGTTCTGAGTCAGTTGTATATTTGGTTACACCTTCATCGGTGATGCTTCCGCTGTAGAGGTTTGCCAAGAAGGCACGAGTACCTTGGTCGCCACCTTGACCGTTAGAGAAGAGGGAACCAGGGTTGTAGCCCTTGTCTTTCAAAGCTTTGATCACTTTTTCAAAGTCGTCAGTAGCCCAGCCATCTTTGACAAGATCAAGCACACCTGCGTCTTTCAACATCGCTTTGTTAAAGGCCATGTAGAACGGAGCAGAGCTTAGTGGGTACATGTAGGCTGTATCACCAGCTTTTGATGCCTGAATAATGTTATTATTGTTCACATCTTTGACAAATTCATCTGTGAAGAGGTCATTCAACTCAGCCAATTTGCCATTTTTTCCATAGGTAATGATACGACCTGGTGCATCAAAGAGGACGTCTGGAGCAGTACCTGCTTCGATAGCAGTTGTAATTTTTTCAGGACCAGATGTAAAGTCGATGGTTTCCAATTTTACAGTGATGTCTGGGTTTGCTTCCTCAAAAGCAGCAATAATTTTTTGCTCATAGGTACCAACACCATCTTCTGTATTTTCTTGCGTGAAGACTGGGAAGGCCCACCAAGTGATCTCTGTCTTACCTGAACTTGCAGACTCAGAAGAGGTTGCAGTCGAATTACTTGTAGAAGAACCACAAGCCGCTAGTGACAAGATTGCTGCACCAGCCAACAATGATTGCATGATTTTTTTCATCATACTTCTCCTTTTTTATTATTTTGCTTACCCCAATGGGTGCTTAGACTACTTATTTATTGTTTCAACACTCGGATAAACCGCTCTGCTATTTCTTTTGGTCGGGTAATAGCCCCGCCAACAACGATACCTGCAACACCTAGATCATGGATGGTTTTGACTTGATCCGGATAATGAATTTTTCCTTCAGCGATGACATCAATACCCGCTCGACAGAGGCGGTCAACCAGCTCAATATCTGGACCATCTTCCTGCCGGCTGTAAGAAGTATAGCCAGAAAGGGTTGTCCCAACGAAATCAATTCCAGCCTCATAGGCCGTTATCCCCTCTTCATAGGTTGAAATGTCTGCCATAAAGAGTTGGTTTGGATATTTTTCCTTTATTTGTTTGATGAAGTCTACGATTGTGAGCCCATCATACCGTTCACGCTTGGTACAATCCAAGGCAATCACTTCAATATCTAAGGCTGCCAGTTCATCAACTTCCCTCATTGTCGCAGTTATAAAAGGTTCCTGTGGAGGATAATCTCTTTTGATAATTCCGATAATAGGTAAGTCTGTAACTTCCTTTATTTCTTTTATATCTCGGACACTATTTGCTCGAATTCCAACTGCTCCTGCCTCTTCTGCTGCTTTAACCAGTAATGGCATTATGCCCCCTTCCTCCCGATAGAGAGGCTCACCTGGTAAAGCCTGGCAAGAAATGATCAAGCCATCTTTTATTTGTTCCTTTAGGACTTCCTTGCTAATGGTAGCCATTCCATTCTCCTTTCTATTATCGGATCCGAGATAGCGCTTACAAAACTATTATATAATATATTGATATTTTTTCAATAGTTTTTTATACATAAAATCTACTTTCTTTCTTTTTACAAAAAACGACATTTTTGAAACTAGTTTCTAAAATGTTTCCTATTCTTAAAACTAGTTTTATACTCAATGAAAATCAAAAGTAGCCTAGGAAACGAAGCCGACGATAGAACTCAAGTTCATCTAGGCAAGTTGACAACGGATAATTTTGATTTTCGAAGAGTATTACCATACAAAAAAATCAGCCAGAGCATCACTCTAACTGATCTAGTTTCATATGGTAAGATGTTTTGAACTGTGAATATCGGCTCTAAAGTGCATAGGGTTGCAATTCGGGATTGATCGGTGTGTTAATCAAATTGTTTGTATAGTTACAAAGGGTTGCAAGACTAACTCCCAGTACAACATCCAAAGCATTTTCTGCTGTATAGCCTGCTTGGAAAAATTCTTCTAGCAACTGGTCGCCTACTTTACCTTTTTCTTGGATGACTGCCAGAGTAAATCGAGCTAATGTATCCAATTTCGCATCAGCCTCGATTGGTGTTCCCTGACGAAGGGCCTGTAAAATTTCGTCTGGCATTTTAATCCGCTTGATAGATATAGCAGTATGACCTGCTACACAGAAGCCACATCCATTGGCAACTGCTGCTGTAATCTGTACCACTTCGCGTTCAGTCGCTGTTAAACTGTTGCGACGGTTTATGTCTCCAACAGTTTGATAAGTTTCCAAGGCTGATGGAGAGTTGGCTAAAAGTCCAATCAAGTTTGGAATATAGCCCCCGTTATTTTTCTTGACCGTCTCTAAATTTTCTTTCAAATCAGGTCGAACAGTGTCCAAGGTTTGAATAGGGAAAAATGCTTGTGTCATAGGATACTCCATTTCTTGCTATTTCACTAAGAATCATTACTCAGACCTCAGTGATATAGGATTATACTACCATAAGAAAAGGTTGTTTGCTAATATATTTTACCTATCAACACAATAAGGATTACCTATTATCTAGTAGATCTACACCTTAGACTGTATCTCATGCATATGAGCATAGATACCACCTTGTTCAATCAGTTCCTCATGTCTCCCCTGTTCAACGATTCGCCCTTGATCCAAGACTAGAATCTGATCTGCATTTTGAATGGTTGACAGACGATGGGCGATGATAAAGGTGGTACGCCCCTCCTTAACCACTTCCATGGCGTGTTGGATAATTTCTTCTGTTTCCGTGTCAATGTGAGAAGTTGCCTCATCCAAAATCAGAATTTTAGGATTGGAGTACAGAGTGCGGGCAAAGGCAATCAACTGGCGTTCCCCACTAGAGAAGGTCGAACCTTTTTCAACAACAGGCTCATCAATCCCCTTCTCCAAACGAGCCAACATGGGACCAGCACCAACCTTTTCCAAGGCATCCAATACCGCATCCCTGTCCATCGTTTCTAGATTCATGGCCACATTACTAGCAATGGTCCCCGTAAAGAGGTAGGGATCTTGAAGTACAATGCCCATGTGACTGCGCAGGCTCTCACGAGAAAAGTCACGGATGTTTTTCCCATCCAGCAGAACCCTGCCCTCCTGGGGATCATAGAAGCGATAAAGGAGGTTCATAATGGATGATTTTCCAGAACCTGTATGACCAACTAGAGCTACCGTTTCTCCCTTCTCTGCTCGAATGGAGATATCCTTCAAGACTGGCTTACCTTCTTCATAGCTAAAATACACATGATCAAAGATAACCTGTCCATCTTCAAGTGGCAATGTTGCCTCCGCATCCTCTTCCAACTCTTCTCCCAACAAGCCCATCAAACGCTTGCCCGTTTCGATGGAACGAAGGACATTAGGAAACTGTTTGACCAAGGCCCCTAGTGAAACGAAAATCCCTTCAATGTAATCAATATACACAAATAACTTACCCGGTGATAGACTGGATTGGCCTTGTAAAAATTGATAACCGACTATTGTCAAAATCCCCGTCAAAACCAAGAATTTCAAAAACTCTGTCAAGGTCCAAGTTGCACTGGATTGAGCCCAAATAATTTGATTGTCAGCCCGCCGCATTTTATCAGCTGTCGCTTCAAACTCTGCCAACATGTTCTCTTCCTGTCCGTAAAGTTGGATAAGGCTAGCTCCGTTCATGGTCTCATTGACCTGGGTATTAACTTCACTACGAGCATCATAGAAATCTTTCATTGGCTTATCTGTCATTTTTTTATAGACAAATTGAATGCCTATGAAGACCGGAATCAGCAACAAGAGAGCCAAACCCAAACTTGGATTCAGATAAAAAAGGATACCGTAGGTGAAAAGCAAACGTACAAAGCTATTGAAAACATTGACCAGGGTCCCGTAAAACTGATTGCGCAAGGTTTCAGTATCATTGACAATACGGGTGGCAATCTTACCAGCCGGCTTATCATCAAAATAGGAAATAGGCAAGCCTTGCATGACATCGTAAGCCTGATTGCGTAAGTCCTCCGCAATTCTATTGGCACAATACATCATGAGCCGCATGGACAGGTAAATTCCAATGGCACCCAGACCAACCATGGCTACATACTGGGCAGTCATCTGTAAAAATTCGGCTTCTTGAAAAGCCTGCCCCTCACTCAAGGCCCGTATTGGCCCATCTATGGCTTGTTGGATGAGGAGGGGAGAAAAGCGCAATAGACTGGATGCAGCCAAATAGCAGACCACAGCAAGTGCAAAGAGCCCCTTAACACGACCGATTTGCTTCAATAAAAAACCTAAAACTCTCATTACTCTCCTCCTTCCTGGCTTTGTTGCCGTTGATATTGTTCATAGTACCAGCCTTCTTGGGCTAGTAAATCAGCAGGTCGTCCTTCTTCGACAATCCGCCCCTCGTCCAAAACCAGCACCCAGTCCGCATGGTTGACAGCAGAAAGGCGATGGGTCACAATGACATTGGTCTTACCTGCACGCTCTTTTTGAATATTTTGGATAATCTGACGTTCTGTCCGAGCATCGACTGCCGACAGAGAATCATCTAGGATGAGCAAGTCTGGCTCTCGCAGGAAGGCACGCGCAATGGAAATCCGTTGCTTCTGCCCGCCAGAAATAGACACACCCCGCTCACCAATCATGGTGTCTAAGCCATCACTCATCCGCTCCAAGTCCTTGGTAAAGGCTGCTGTTGCGATGGCTGCCTCAATTTCTTCTACACTGCTATCTAGCTTACCAAAGGCAATATTTTCCCCAACTGATTTTGAAAAGAGAATGTGCTCTTGTGGGACATAGCCAATTTTTTGCTCAAGGCTTGAGCGTTTGAAGTTGAGGACAGACTGTTGATTGACCTCAAATGCTCCTTGTCCCACCGGGTACTGTCTTAAAAATTGTCTAACTAGGCTGGTCTTACCAGAGCCCGTCTTACCAACAATCCCGACTGTCTGACCCGCTTTCAAGGTCCAGTTAATCTCCTGTAAACTTGGTCTTTCAGCCTGTGGATAGCTAAAGCTGTAATTCTTGAAAGAAATACTATCCAGCTCTGCTATTTCCCTAGAGCCATCCTCCTCCAAGTCATCGCCCGTCTCAATCAGCTCCTGCAACTTCTCAAAGGAAGTCTTGCCCGTCTGGTAGACTAAGATGAAATCCGCCAGGGTCCAGAAAGGTTCGAGAAGGGAACTAACATAGAGTTGAAGAGCAATGACCTGACCCAGGCTTAGTTGACCGGCTTTTACTGCCTCAGCCCCTAAAATCAGTACCAGAATAGTTGAAAGACCTAAACAAATTGTTGCCAAGGGGTTGTAGATGGACTGCAATGAGGTAATCCTGTTCCCACCCTCAGCCAAGGCCTTGGTACGGGCTTGAAATTGAGCCTTTTGAGCCGATTTTTTACTATAGGCACGGGTTACCCGAATGCCTTCAACTACTTCCAAGACTTCATTATTCAGCTGGGCAACAGCATCTCGGTTGGCATCAATAGCCAGGTCCTGCTTACGGCCAATGAAAAAGATAGCAACCGCCATGAATATCATAGGCAAAATAGCCAAAAATGATATCCACCAGTCAATGAAAAACATGGTCGGAATGATAAAGGCTAACATTCCACCTGCATAGACCACAATCATCAGTCCGTAGCCAACCATCTCCATCAGACCATCGACATCCGTCGAAAAACGGGTCATGACATCGCCAGACCGAAATTTTTCATAAAAGGGCGTCCTCATGGTGACCATCTTTTTAAAGGCCCGCTGTTGCATATCAAATTTGAAATTGACAGAAGCCTGAAAAAGTTTCAAATGCCAAATAAAGCCCATCCCATAGTTGAGAAAAGTCACCAAGAGCAAAAGGCACATTTCTTGTATCAAAACTTGTTCAGTCAGTCCGTTCTTGGTGAGAATATCCACCATCCTCTGAATAATCTGTGTCGGTATCAAGAGGGTGACATCATAAATAATCAAAGTCACAACAACTACCAAGTAGAGCCACTTGTGTTGCTTGACATAATCCAAAATCAATCGAAACATAAATCTCCTTTCATTTAGAAACTGTATGCACAATTTATCGTTTTTGCCTAAGTCAAAAGTTTTAGCCACTAATCGTATTTACAATATAGTCTTTTAGTTTACTTTTAGTACTAGGCAACGAGCCGCAGGCATAACTAGAGTTAGACAAGGCGAGTTAACGAAGTAATAAAAGAAAAACTGATATGTAAAGCCCTTTGTCAAGTAAAAACAATCGAACTGATAAAAAAATGAAAAGTATCTAGAAAGAGCCTAGTTCTTAGCTTCGGGCATTGGCCACTCTGATATT
>NZ_POPB01000331.1 GCF_002964045.1 Streptococcus suis
TGAACAGCTCCCTGTCAAGTGGACAATGAAATAATAAAAGATTAGGCGGCGGCCTTGTTCCTCATTTCAAGAGGGGCAAGGCCGTTGTTGCGCTCTTGAAAACGTTGGTGATTGTAAAAATAGATGTAGGCATCAATATCTGAAACCAGCTCCTCAAAAGTCTTGTACTTCTTCAAATCATAGCACTCCGTCTTAAAGTGTCCAAAGAAACTCTCAATTGGCGCATTGTCAATACACTTGCCAACACGCGACATAGAGCGTGTCATTTGATACTGGGTCGTTAGACGGTAATAATCTTTCGAAGTATACTGCGAACCTCGGTCACTGTGAATCAATGGTGTCGCATCAGGATTAGCTTTTCGGGCTTTACGAAGCGTCTCCAACACCAATTCGTTATCATTAAACTGACCAACCACATAAGCGACAATTGAGCCGTCGTAAAGGTCCTTGACAGCACTCAAATAAGCTTTACAGCTGAGACCATACTTCAGGAAAGTCACATCTGTACACCATTTCTGATTGGGAGCAGTAGCTGTAAAATCACGATTGAGAATATTGTCCTCTACATTGACAAAGCTGGTCTTGGTACAGTAGCCCTTGGCTCTTCTGATAATGGAGCGAATTCCTAAAATGTGCATTAAGCGACGAATCCGCTTCTTGTTGTAGTTTGTTTCAAGCTTGCGATTGACAAATCGCGTTATACGACGATAACCAAGAATGCCATTATGTTGGCTATGAAGGTCCTTGATGACGTCTATCAATCTTGTATTTTCTTGTTCAGAAGGAGTTTCTTGATGACGCAACCACTTGTAATAGCCTGAGCGAGATACCTTTAGAATACGGCACAAGTGACTGATAGAAGCCTCTTCCTGTTCATCCGCATATTCTTTAATCGCTTGGAAGGATTCCAAGTGGCGACCTAGTCTTACCGTCGGTTTCGTCGCTTGATTTCTTCTAACTTTTTTAGCAGGCCGTTCTCCATTTCAAGATACTTAATCCGTTCTTCCTGTTGCTTGATTTTAAGGCGTAACTCTTCTTCTGGAGTCAGATTAGGCTTGCTTTCCAGGCCTTTCCCACGACGGTCGAGGAGGCCGTTAGAACCGTCCTTCTCGAACTTTCTGACCCATGAATAGACCTGTTGGTAGGAAACACCATACTTCTCGACAGCCCCTTGGTAATCTTTCTCGTTGGCAAGAGTAAAATTCACAATCTCAACCCGTTCGTCAAATGTTGTCTTGCGTCCTTGTTTCATGCGACTCATTCCTTTACTAGTAGCTTTCAGTTCTTTACCACTAGTATAACGTTTTATCCAGGATCTGAGAACATAATGACAAGAAATTCCATATTTTTCAGTCAAATCTTTGAGACTTCCCAAGCCATTGAGATAGTCAGATACAGCTTGTTCCTTCAACTCTTTACTATACTTCGTCCAGTGACGACTTTCCTCTAGCCCCTCAACACCAGCTTCTTTGTACTTCCGAACCCAGTTCGATAGGGTGTCTTTAGACACGCCATGGTGCCTACCTAACCATCTAAGTGCTTTCCCAGCTTCCAAGTGCAGTAGAACAATTTCTAGTTTCTCAGAGACAGATTTTGGACTTCTTTTGGACATAATAAAACTCCCCTCATAGTTTCTAGT
>NZ_POPB01000332.1 GCF_002964045.1 Streptococcus suis
TTTTTCTCTTGGAAATGGAATAAGAGAAGTTGATAGAGTTCATAGTGCTGTCGTAGTTCCTCGGAGAAAGACAGGAGTTTTTCCAGTATTTCCTTGTTAGTCAAGTGCATTCGGAACATAGGGCGATAAAATCGTTTATCGCTGATTTTACGGCTATCTTGTTGTATCAATTTCCAGTAGCGTTTCAAGGCTCGGTATTCCTGCGATGTTCTGTCGAATTGATTCATAATTTGAATACGGATACGGTTCATAGCACGACTAAGGTGTTGAACAATATGAAAGCGGTCGAGTACAATTTTTGCATTGGGAAATAGCTGTCTAGCCAATTTGTAGTATGGACTAAACATATCCATGGTAATGACTTTGACCCGATTTCTAACCTTTCTAGGATAGCGTAGAAAGTGGTTTCGGATGGTTGCTTGAGTTCTTCCGTCCAGAATGGCGATGACATTTAGGGAGTCGAAATCTTGAGCGATAAAGCTCATTTTCCCTTTTTTGAAGGCATACTCGTCCCAGCTCATCACCTCAGGTAAGGCATTCCAATCTGTTTCAAACTTGAACTCATTGAGTTTTCTCATAACTGATGATGTTGAGATAGATAGCCTGTGTGCAATATGTTTCATTGCTTGATTTTCGATGAGTAATTGAGCAATCTTCTGGTTAACAGCGACAGAGATTTGGTGGTTCTTCTTGACAAGAGGAGTTTCAGCGACCGCTATTTTTCCGCATTCTTTACACTTGAAGCGACGCTTTCTAAGGCGGATAAGTAGCGGGTAACCAGCAGTTTCTAGGTAGGGGATTTTAGAGGCTTTCTGGAAGTCGTATTTAGCCATTTGTCCCTTGCATTTTGAGCATTTAGGGGCTGTGTAATCCAAGTGACCGTGGAGTTCTAAGTGAGTTCCTAGGTCATATTCATTAGAGATAGTGATATTTTTGTCTTTAATTCTGAGAAGATTTGTGATAAGATTTAGTTGTTCCATATGAACCCTTTCTAATGTGAGTTTCGTCGCTTTTCATTATAGGTCATATGGGACTTTTTTTCTATACTCAAAAAGGCTCCGTAATCTCCACGGTGGTCTTACCCACTACAGAAATTATAGAGCCGATTTTTCTACCAACACGATTTTTAATTTATTATAGAACTGATTATTTTTAGGATATAAGTACCTGAAGCATAGAGATGAGTATGGCTATAGTCAAAATAAAGCAGTAACAGCCTTGAAATATATAAATCTATCATTCAAAGAATTGATTTATGAACAATACGATTACTATGTTAAAAAAAATAAGAAAGATCCTTTGGATCGGGCTATCGATTATATGCTGAAATTTCAGAGAACTGATGCAAATTTTGAGATTCCCAAGCTTCTTGCTGTTGTTGATTCTATTCAAAAATATGTTTTTAGCCAATCAAAAATGAAGTGCGGGGACTATAGCGTGTTTGCTTCTTTATTAGAAAATGAACAAGTTGATGAAAGATTACAATTCTTAATTGATTATGGGGTACCTTGTTCAGCAGTCAAGAAAGTAAAATTACCAGAGGAGTTAACTGGTTATCCTAATATTATCCAATATCTAAAGGATAATATTTCGCAAATAAGTTCAAAGCTAATTCCTTATGAAATGAAGTTGATGAATGAGGCAATTTTTTAAGTGGATAATAATTTTTAAAATGTTGACAAGAGTTGTGTTTAATCGTACTGTATATATACTTCTAGTACACATCTAACAATGTTTTAAAACTAAAGAGGCTGGGCAAAAACTAGCCAATAACTAAAAAAATACACAGACAGATTGAGCTGCTTCAGATGAAATCCAGCCGAACTGTCTGTGTTTTTCTTTCTGTTTCTACTCTCTTGGACTAATTTCTGTAACCGCCCAATAACAAGGTATCTATCTAATCACTCCCTCCTCCTGTATACTGTTATAAAAAACATAACTGGAGGATTTATTATGTCACAGCCCATCGTCCCATTGACTGAT
>NZ_POPB01000333.1 GCF_002964045.1 Streptococcus suis
GAATTTGTTTGAGATTTCCTTTTTCCGTCCGTGCTAACTGGTCTAACTCCTCACTAGCTTGTACAGGATCAGCTTCGTAAATCTTAATATCTTTCTCAAATCCATACTTGTCCGTTCTTCGTGAATAATTCTTAAACGAGTAGACAACCCCATCTGGTTTTATCCACTGGTCAGAATCTTCTAAGTAAGTCCAGTTTTCAGGATTGGCATCACTCTTCTTGTAGCTTTTCTTCTGCTCTTTCTGATATGTTCCGTAGGGGATCAGAGGTGTTTTCTCCAGTTCATCAAGGATAAAGCTATAATTTTCTTCACTACCATAACCTGCATCCGCGACAATGTGTTGAAAGAGTTCTAAGGTTTTGATGACTTTAGGCTCTTGTGAGATAGCTTCTTCCACCTCATCCAATACTTGTTCGGTTTCTTGTAGGAGTTGGTTTAGTCCCTCGCTAGTGAGGCATTCTTCCTTGGACAAGGCAG
>NZ_POPB01000334.1 GCF_002964045.1 Streptococcus suis
GCCATAGCCGCCGTGTGTCAGGTATTACCAACTTGTCCCTTAACTCGATTGACGTCTTGTCAGGTCTTGAAACGTTGAAAATCTGCGTGGCTTATGACTTGGATGGTGAGCGTATTGACCACTACCCAGCAAGCTTGGAGCAACTCAAACGTTGCAAACCAATCTATGAAGAAATGCCAGGTTGGTCTGAAGACATCACAGGTGTGCGTAGCCTGGATGAATTGCCAGAAGCAGCTCGCAACTATGTTCGTCGTATCAGCGAATTGGTCGGCGTTCGTATCTCAACCTT
>NZ_POPB01000335.1 GCF_002964045.1 Streptococcus suis
TGTTTTTCATTGTCAGTTACCAACTTGTCCCAAAGTAAGTTCTACCTTATTTCCTTGTCTCAGTCTAATTTCCAGTTTTGGTGTTAGACTAGAACTTACTTTGAGAATTTTGGAAGTTTAAAAATCTTCATTATTTCATTATTTTCTATTGATATGTTAATGGGTTTATGTTATAATTTCCTCGTGGTACAAAGAAGTACACGATCAATAAGCGATGTAGCTATGTGAAACGACTATGACTTAATGGAGAGCTATAGTCTTGTTTTCATGTAGCTTATTTTATTTTACAGAAAATAAAAATAGAAAGGAGAAGAGATGTACAAAATTTTCTACAAAACAGAATTGTGTATTGGTGAAGGTGCTCTAGATCAACTAAAATCCTACAAAGATGAGCATATTTTAGTTGTTGCAGATCCATTCCTTCGTCAATCAGGTCAATTGGAAAGCGTCTTGCACTATTTAGATTCAAGTAACCAGGTTATTGTCTTCGATGACATTGTTCCAGATCCTCCGATTGAAACAATTGTCGCTGGGATTCAATCTGTAGGAAGCCATTCCATTAGCATTATTTTGACCATTGGAGGTGGTTCAGCAATCGATGCTGCCAAGGCAATTTATTACTTCGGTAAAAAAATGAATGTATTTGCGGATGCGATACTAATTGCCATTCCGACGACCAGTGGAACAGGTTCGGAAGTAACTGAGTTCGCTGTTATCACAGATAGTCAGAAAGAAATCAAGTATCCCTTGGTTTCAAGAGAAATTCTCCCAGATATAGCTATTTTAGATTCTTGTCTGGTAACTTCCTTACCTGAAGCGATTACAGCTGATACAGGGATGGATGTCTTGACCCACGCCATCGAAGCCTATGTTTCAACAAATGCTACAGATTTTTCCGATGCTCTTGCAGAAAAAGCCATTAAACTAGTCTTCCAATACCTACCTCAAGCCTATCAAAATGGAAATGACTCAGTGGCTAGAGAAAAAATGCATGTTGCATCAACTTTAGCTGGAATGGCCTTTAATACTGCTTCATTGGGAATCAATCATGGATTAGCCCATGCAACGGGTGCAAAATTCCATATCCCTCATGGCAGAGTAAATAGTATTCTTATGCCGCATGTGATTCAATACAATGCCAATATCGGAAGTCGGGGAATTGCTACCGAAGATAAGCAAACGGCTATCCGCTACCAGGAAATTGCGAAGTTGATTGGTTGTAGTGCTACCAGTCCCGTTCTCGGTGTTAGACAATTGATTGAGGCTGTCAAGAAATTACAACGTAAACTGGATTTGCCTCTCTCATTAAGGGACTATGGAGTATCCATCAGTGCATTTAATGAGTCCAAAGAAGAGATTGCCTTAGCTGCGATTTCAGATAAATGTACTGCAACGAATCCAAGAAAACCTACCAAAGAGGAAGCACTCGAAGTGCTGGAAAACGCTTTTTAAAAAATGTTGATATATACTTTATTCTGTGATACAATATATATTAACTGAACGAGTTGTTTAGATCCTTTAAGAAAGAAGGTGAGGCTACTTGACAGAAAAACAAAGGATGATTCAAGAGTATGTACCAGGGAAACAGATTACACTGGCGCATCTCATTGCAAATCCAGATGAAGTCATCTACGAAAAACTGGGATTGATGGTTGATAAGAAAGGTGCAATTGGTATTTTGACCATTACACCGAGTGAAGCCTCTATTATTGCTGTTGATTTGGCGACAAAGGCAGCGGATGTGCAAATAGGTTTCGTTGATCGATTTAGTGGCTCAGTAGTCATGACTGGGGATGTTTCATCAGTTGAAGCTGCTTTGCAGGCTGTGTTACAAGGATTAGAAGAAATTTTACATTTCTCTAGTACGGTTGTGACAAGGACATAATAGATTCATTAGAGGTGGGTATGAGAGGTAGAATACTAATAGCTGACGATGATCCAATGATTAGACGAGAAGTCAGACAAATCTTGGAAAGGGCTGATTTTGAAGTAGTAGCAGAAGCCAGCGATGGTTTTGAAGCTATCGAACTTAGTCAGAAATATCGATCGGACTTGGTTATCATGGCCATTCAACTCCCACTCCTCGATGGATTGACAGCTAGTAAAAAGATATTGGATGATGACCTGGCCTATGGTGTACTTTTGCTGACAGATCAGTGTGATGTGAACTGTATTGAAAAAGCAAAACGGTATGGTATTAGTGGTTATTTAGTGAAGCCACTTGATGCGAAATCCTTAGTACCAATGGTTGAAGTTTGCATTGCAAGAGGTAGACAATTCCAGCAAATGGCGCATGAAATGGCGAAATTGTCTAAAAAGATCAATGATCGTATTATCATTGAAAAAGCCAAAGGTTTATTGATGGCCCGTGATCATTTATCCGAATCCGTAGCCTTTAAGCATATCCGAACAATCAGTATGCAAAAACGCGTACCAATGGTTGAAATTGCCAAGCTATTAGTCATGCATGATGATTTTTAATTGATTTGTGTTTATACTGACTATAAAATAGCAAAAATTTAAAATAGAAACTAAATAGACAAGGTTAACAATGAAGTGAACCTGGAAGCAATGACGCTTGAAGAGTGATAATAGACAAGTTCTATTAGCATTTCTTTAAGTGTCTTTTTTTGGAGGTAAGGTGATGTCTGAAAAAATACTTAGTGTTGGAATTGATATTGGAACAGCCACAACACAGCTTGTTTTGTCTGAATTGGTCGTGGAAAATATTGCCTCCGTTTTCACAATTCCACGAGTCTACATCACTGACAAACGTGTACTCTATCGGAGTGAAATCATCTTTACTCCCATTTTCGATAATTTATTGATTGACGTAGAATCGATTAAAGAATTCGTCCGCCAAGAATACCAAAAGGCTGGTATTTCAAAGAGTATGATTCAAATGGGAGCTGTCATCATAACAGGTGAAACCGCTCGAAAGGACAATGCAAGTCAAGTTTTAGAGGCCTTGAGTGGCTATGCAGGTGATTTTGTAGTGGCTACTGCTGGGCCTGATTTAGAAAGTATCATTGCTGGAAAAGGTGCTGGAAGTTTCCAATACTCTCAAGAACACCATACTTCCGTCGCCAATATTGATATTGGTGGTGGAACATCAAATATCTCTGTTTATAGAGAAGGAGACTTGATTGACACCGCTTGTTTTGATATTGGGGGTAGGCTGGTTAAGGTGGATCCGACTAGTCAATTGATCACCTATATTGCTCCAAAACTGCAAGAAGTCATTGCTAAAGAGAATTGGCAATTGAAAGTAGGTTGCCAGGTCAATAGAAGGGACCTGGATGCTCTGATTTCTGTCTTGGTATCTGTCTTAGAACAAAGTTTAGGCTTAGATACCGATAGTCCCTACTATGAATTGCTGCAGACCAACCATGGATTGAAATTGGACTATCCCATCCGTTGTGTATCTTTCTCAGGTGGTGTAGCGGATGCCGTATTTCAAACTGATCGTTCAGTCAGTGAATTTCACTATGGAGATATAGGGATACTACTTGGAAAAGCAATTTCCCAATCAAAAATCTTCTCAGACAAGAAGGTAATTGAGTCGGTAGAAACCATTAGGGCTACGGTGGTTGGTGCAGGTAGTCATACGACAGAGGTAAGTGGGAGCACCATCACCTACATTTCAAAAGTATTGCCAATTAAGAATATTCCGGTTTTGAAATTATCTAGTCAAGATGAGCAAGGAAGTCAGCAAGAATTAGCAGGGGCTATTAAAGAAAAAAGTCGATGGTTCATGCTTGAAAATGAGGTGCAGGAGTTGGCCTTAGCTCTGGATGGTATAAAGAGCCCAAGTTTCGTAAGGGTTCAAGAATATGCCCAGGCAATTCTGGAAGGGATGAAAGATAGCATTGACCGAGGCATTCCGTTGTTGGTTGTTGTCAAGGAAGATATGGCAAAAGTACTTGGTCAAAGCCTGTTTGCATTATTACCCAAAGATTATCCATTTGTTTGTATCGATTCTGTCGATGTTCAAAATGGAGATTACATTGATATTGGCAATCCTTTAGTTGAAGGCTCAGTTTTACCTGTCGTTGTAAAAACATTGGTCTTCAGTTAATCCGTCAGTATCAAGAAGGAGGATAAAGTTAATGATTTTAAAAACAAAGTTGTTTGGTCGAGTGTATGAATTTCATTCAGTAAAGGAAGTCTTGGCCAAAGCAAACGAATTCAAATCAGGAGATCATTTGGCTGGTGTTGCTGCAAGTTCGGCCGAAGAGCGCGTTGCAGCAAAAGTGGTCTTAGCCCAATTAAAACTTTCTGATTTGTTTAATAATCCAGTCGTTCCATATGAAGAGGATGAGGTAACGCGTATTATCATTGACGACGTTAACCTTCGTACCTATGAAAAGATTAAAAACTGGACAGTGGAGGAACTGCGTGAATGGATTTTGGACAATAAAACGACCAATATTGACATTCAGTGGATTTCACGTGGTTTGACCTCAGAAATGGTTGCGGCTGTCGCTAAGCTGATGACCAACTTGGACTTGATAGTAGCAGCACAGAAGATTATCATTACCAAGACTGCAAATACAACAATTGGTGTTCCAGGAACTTTCTCATCTCGTTTACAACCTAATCACACAACTGATGATCCAGATGGTATTATGGCTTCAACCATGGAAGGATTTGCATACGGATGTGGAGATGCCTTGCTTGGTTTGAACCCAGTGGATGATTCAGTGGAAAGCACCAAACGGATTTTGCATAAGTTCAATGACTTCATTGAAGAATATAAAATTCCAACTCAGCATTGCGTGCTAGCCCATGTAACAACACAGATTGAGGCCATGAATCAGGGAGCTCCGACAGGATTGGTCTTCCAATCCATTGCTGGATCTGAGAAAGGAAATACAGCCTTTGGGTTTGACGCAAAAATCATTCAAGAAGCGCGTGATACAGCCTTGAAAGTCGGAACTGCAGCAGGTCCAAACGTCATGTATTTTGAGACTGGTCAGGGATCAGAGTTGTCTTCGGATGCCCACCATGGAGCTGACCAAGTAACTATGGAAGCTCGTTGTTATGGCTTTGCAAAACGTTTCGATCCTTTCCTTGTCAATACCGTAGTTGGTTTCATTGGTCCAGAATATCTTTACGATTCAAAACAGGTTATCCGTGCAGGTTTGGAAGATCATTTCATGGGTAAATTAACTGGTATTTCTATGGGTTGTGACATTTGCTACACCAACCACATGAAAGCGGATCAAAATGACGCTGAAAACTTACTTGTTCTTCTTGGTGCTGCAGGTGTTAACTACATCATGGCTATTCCACATGGGGATGACATTATGTTGAACTACCAGACAACTGGCTACCATGAAACAGCGACCATGCGTGACTTGTTAGGCAAGCGTCCAATCAAAGAGTTCGAGATTTGGATGGAAAATATGGGCTTAATGAAGGATGGTCACCTGACTGAAATTGGTGGAGATGGATCAATCTTCATGAAGTCAAAACTATAGGAGGAAGTCACTGTGAATGAACTAGAATTAAAAGATATGATTCGTTCCATTTTGAATGAAATAAGGGAAACTCCAGATGTTCCAGAAAAAATGGAAGCACCTTCCTCTTCACCTCAACCTAAGCAAGATGATTGCCAAATTGAAGATGGAATCATTCCTGATATTACCGAGGTAGATATCCAGAAGCAATTCTTGATTCCAAATGCGATCAATGAAGAGGCCTATCGAAAAATCAAACAATTTACCCCAGCTCGTTTAGGCTTGTGGCGAGCAGGGAATCGCTACAAGACGCAGACGATTCTACGGTTCAGAGCGGACCACGCTGCGGCTCAGGATGCTGTTTTCTCCTATGTATCTGATGATTTCGTCAAAGAAATGGGCTTTATCCCAGTGCATACCAAGGCTTCCTCTAAGGACGAATACCTAACGCGACCTGATTTGGGAAGAATTTTCCCAGAAGATCAGCAGGAAATTATCAAAAATAACTGTAAGAAAAATGCCAAAGTTCAAATTGTTGTAGGGGATGGCTTGAGTTCGTCAGCTATTGAAGCAAACGTGAGAGATTTCCTTCCTGCTTTGAAGCAAGGTTTGAAAATGTTTGGTCTAGAATTCGACGAAGTACTCTTTATCAAACACTCTCGTGTTGGAGCAATGGACCATATTGCAGAATTAACAGGTGCCGAAGTCGTTTGTATCTTGATTGGAGAACGTCCTGGCTTGGTAACCGCTGAATCAATGAGTGCATATTTGGCCTACAAACCTACAATGGGTATGCCAGAATCACGTCGGACAGTTGTTTCCAATATCCACAAGGGTGGTACACCTGCGGTTGAGGCAGGTGCTTATGTTGCGGAAATCATTAAAAAGATTTTGGACAATAAAAAATCAGGTGTTGATTTGAAATAAGAAAAGGAGGTCCTATTTTGATACATGAACGCTTAGGAGCATCAGTTTTAAGTGCTCAATTGATTTCAAATGTGGATGCTAGTCTGGCAGCATCGCTAGATTTAAAACCTCATCATCGCAGTTTAGGAATCATTACGTCAGATTGTGATGACGTGACCTATGTTGCGCTAGATGAGGCTACCAAATCGGCAGATGTTGAAGTAGTTTATGCTCGCAGTATGTATGCTGGTGCTGGCAATGCATCAACAAAACTTGCAGGTGAAGTCATCGGTATTTTAGCAGGTCCAACGCCAGAAGAAGTTCGGAGTGGCTTAGATGTTGCCATTTATGAAATTGAAAATGGCGCGAGTTTCTATAGTGCTAATGATGAGAATTCAGTTCCTTATTTTGCCCATTGTATATCAAGAGCAGGTTCTTATCTTTCACAAGGAGCAAATGCTAGTGAAGGGACTGCCATTGCCTATTTAATCGCGCCACCTGCAGAAGCTATGGTTGGCTTAGATGCGGCTTTGAAAGCTTCAGATGTAACAATTGGTGCATTTTATGGTCCACCAAGTGAAACAAACTTTGCAGGAGGTCTGTTAGTGGGTTCGCAATCAGCTTGTAGAGCTGCCTGTGATGCCTTTGCAAGAACAGTTATCTCCATCGCAAATAACCCTAAGAATTATTAAAGGGGGATTAGATGGCTAAAAGAGCACTAGGACTAATTGAAGTAAGAGGGTATCTAGGTGCTGTTGTAGCTGCCGATATAGCTGTTAAAGCAGCCAATGTTTCCATTATCAATATTGAAAAAATCAAATCTGGATTGAATACAGTCCATATTACTGGAGATGTTGGTGCCGTTAAGGCAGCAGTAGCTGCTGCAGTAGCTGAACTGGAGAACAAATCTTTCTATCGAGGTAGTCATGTCATCGCAAGCATGGATGAGCAGACTGAAAAAATGATTCGGGCTGATAAAAAATTCAGAAAAGTAGAGCAACCACCGCTAGAAGCTCAAACAGTGGAAGTAGAAGTTATTTCTGAATTACAAAATCAGCAACCTAGTCCAAGCGAAGAAATTATTGAAATTCCTGTTTCTGCAAATCTTTTAGACAGTTCTGATTCAGTTGAAACAACAGAACAGATCCAAGAGCAAGTCGAGGAACTAGCTGAAGAATTGGAACTTCCTGCAAGTGTGGAAGAGGAAAAGGTTGAAAATAGATTTGTTCCCAAATTTTCACAATCAGAGCTAGAAAAACTAAAAGTTGTCAAACTCAGAAGCCTAGCCTACCGTGAAAAAGATATTCAATTAAGCAAAAAAGAAATAAAATTTGCTAACAAGCGTCAGCTTGTCCAAGCTTTGATGGAACTCTCAAGAAAGGAGTAATACTGAATGTACTTAGAAGATAAGGATTTAGTATCGATTCAGGAAGTCCGCAATCTCGTTCGTCAAGCAAAAATTGCACAACGTGAACTTGCGCAGATGTCCCAAGAGCAAATTGATACTATTGTCAAAGTCGTTGCCAAAGCTTGCTATGATGAGAGGGAACGACTGGCTAAGATGGCGGTTGAAGAAACAGGCTTTGGTCGCTGGCAGGATAAGGTTATCAAAAATACAGTGGCATCTAAGGTGTTGCTAGAGCATATCAAGAACATGAAAACGGTAGGTATCCTACGTGAAGATACCGAGAAAAAAATTATTGAGGTAGGGGTACCGGTCGGAGTCATAGCAGGATTAATTCCGTCAACCAATCCAACATCTACTGTCATGTATAAAGCTCTCATTTCACTGAAGGCTGGCAACAGTATCGTCTTTTCACCACACCCAAGTGCCTTGAAATGTATCGTTGAAACTGTTGAGGTAATTAAACGTGCAGCCAAGACAGCAGGATGTCCAGACGGAGCTATATGCGTTGTCCAAAAAACATCAATTGCAGCAACCAATGAACTCATGCGCCACAAAGATACGAATCTAATTTTGGCTACAGGTGGCACAGCCATGGTTAAGGCAGCCTATTCATCTGGAACACCGGCAATTGGGGTAGGTCCAGGAAACGGTCCAGCCTTTATTGAACGCAGTGCAGACGTCCCAACAGCAGTTCGTCATATTATTGAATCAAAAACATTCGATAATGGTGTGATTTGTGCCTCTGAACAATCTGTCATTGTCGAAGAAGACATGAAGGATATCGTTATTGCAGAATTCAAGAAACAAGGCGCTTACTTCTTACCACCTGCAGACGCAAAAAAATTGGGTGAGTTTATCATTTTGCCAAGCGGGGCAATGAATCCGAGAATGGTCGGTAAAACTCCTCAAATTATCGCGGAGATGGCTGGTGTTTCAGTCCCTGCAGATGCAAAAGTGTTGATTGCAGAAGAGTGCCGAGTTGGTAAAGATGCTCCATATTCTATGGAAAAACTTGCTCCAATTCTCGGTTTCTATACAGTGAAAACTTGGGAAGAAGCTTGTGATCTAAGTATCAAGATTCTCCATCACGAAGGTGTAGGACATACCCTATCTATTCATTCTAAAAATGAAGACATTATCCGTCAGTTCGCTTTGAAAAAACCAGTATCTCGTTTGCTTGTGAATACACCAGCAGCGCTTGGTGGTGTTGGCGGAACAACAGGTCTCTTCCCAGCCTTTACATTAGGTTGTGGAGCAGTTGGTGGCAGTGCAACATCTGATAATGTCAGTCCACACAACCTCTACAATATCCGTCGGGTTGCTTACGGAACTTCAGAGTATACAGATTTCTTAAAAGCAGAGAATCTAATGGATAGTTACAGAGGGACAACTGCAAGTCCACTTACAAGCCCAGATCCTGCTTTACATGCAAATGAAGATGAGCTTGTTGAATTACTTGTCAAACAAGTATTAGCTAAATTAGGTCAATAAAAAAATAATTTTTGGAGGTCATAACAATGGCAAGTGCAAATGCATTAGGAATGATTGAAACACGCGGCTTGGTTGGTGCAATCGAGGCTGCAGATGCAATGGTAAAAGCAGCCAATGTTACACTTGTTGGAAAAGAACAAGTTGGTGGCGGCTTAGTGACAGTCTTGGTTCGCGGTGATGTTGGTGCAGTGAAGGCTGCAACCGATGCCGGTGCTGCAGCAGCAGAAAATGTTGGCGAACTCGTTTCTGTTCATGTCATCCCACGTCCACATTCAGAAGTAGAAGTGATTCTACCTCAAACGAAGGCAAAAGAAGAGTAAAAATCGGAGGAAAAAACAATGGCAAACGCAAATGCATTAGGAATGATTGAAACACGCGGCTTGGTTGGCGCAATTGAGGCAGCAGATGCAATGGTAAAAGCAGCCAACGTCACACTTGTTGGAAAAGAACAAGTTGGTGGCGGCTTAGTGACAGTCTTGGTTCGCGGTGATGTTGGTGCAGTTAAGGCTGCAACCGATGCAGGCGCAGCAGCAGCAGAAAATGTTGGCGAACTTGTTTCTGTTCATGTCATCCCACGTCCACATTCAGAAGTAGAAGTGATTTTACCCAAATAGTAGATAATATAGTGGCTATCCATCAGTCACAGTGATTGATTGGATAGCCAATTGGTAAAAATGCATAAAAGGATGTGAGTGTATGACGGTATTTACAGAAGCAAAGATTAGGAAGTTGCTAAAGGAACTTTCTATTGCTGAAGGGGGCGTTTTTCAACTTGATGAACACGAACGACTAACTCCTTCTGCAAGAAGTTACTTAAATGACCATCATATTCGAGTGGTTCAATCACATTCCAATCACCATTCGACAGTACATCAATCTGAAACAAAAGAAGTAAGAAGTCTTGAAGATTCCGCAATCTACTCACTTCTATATCGTTTGACTTCACTTTATCCATATTTTTTAAAAAGCCAGCGCGAACTGTATCTATCTTTTGAGCAAGCAAAATTTGAAAAAATCAGCAAAATCCTACAAGTGATAGAACAACTTGTTTCTGGTCAAATGTTGGAAAACCTACAAGAATTTGACAGTGAATTACCATCCCAAATCGAATTGGATGAATTCGAAGAGCAGAAGTCATTAGATTATAAGAAAATTTCACTAGCCTATTCAGTGACGAATTGGAAATTGGCTTTGTACTCAACCTATTTAGCAGTTGTTGAGATAGAGCAAGACCTGTCGCTGATCGGAAATAGGAAAATGGATCCATATCTAGATAGTTTGATTCGTCTGCTTCACTCCATTCAAGTGGTGATTTGGATGGTTTTAGAAGAATAGTAAGGAGTGAGGGAATGCAATTAGAAAGAATTATTGATAAGATTGCAGCGAAGGTAAGAGATGAGTTAGATGGTAGTTTTGAAATTGAGGCTAGTGGTCGCCATATCCACCTTTCTCAAGAAGATTTAGAGAAACTATTCGGAAAAGACTATACTTTGACAAAAGCAAAGGACTTATCTCAACCGGGTCAGTATGCTTGTAAAGAGCGTTTAACGATTCTAGGTCCGAAAGGTGCCTTTCAAAATGTGGTTATTCTTGGACCCGTGCGAGGTGCTAGTCAAGTTGAAGTTTCATTGACAGACTGCTTGAAACTAGGGGTAAATGCTCCTATTCGAGAGAGTGGTCAGATTGAGAATACCCCAGGAATCATACTAGTAAATGGCAGCAAGGTCGTATCATTGGAAAACGGATTAATTGTTGCCAAACGGCATATCCATATGACTCCTGAAGATGCCGCGAAAGCAAATGTTGTCAACCAGGAAATCGTTCAAGTACAAGTTGGTGGTGAAAGAGGCTTGATATTTGATGATGTAGTCATTCGGGTTCATCCAAAGTTTGCGACCTATATGCATATTGATTATGATGAGGCCAATGCTTGTGGTTTTAAAAAAGGTATGCGCGGGCGCATTCTAAAAAAAGGTTAATGATGGATTAGAGAGGTATTAGTATGGATAACTTAGAATTTCTAGTTCAAGAAATAACCAACCGCCTTTTGGATCGTTTGAAAGAAAGTTCCCCAAAACAAACAGTCTTTATTATAGGAGATAAGTCAAAATTTACCCATTCGAATGAGTTTGTAATGCTTGATTGTGCAGAAGATGCAGAAAAAATCTTGGCCTTAGGGCTAACAGTGGATTCCATACTTAGAATTGCAAACCTATGCCCATTCAATTCAGTTGAAAAAGAAGTCATTGAAAACTTGCTCGCTGGTAGAACAGTATTGATTCCTAGTGAAGATTTGAATTTAGAGCATTATAGACATAGTTCCAAAGCCTTACTTTATCAAGAATTACTTGATAAAAAACATAAATTAGAACAATTTGGTGTTCAATTTTATTCGCAAGGAAGCTTGTCAAACCCTATCAAACAAAACAAGGAAACGTTACCATCATTCGATAAGACTGTCGAGAAAAAGGTGTCTAAAAAGGCGAAATTACTGACTGAATCAAGACTACGTAGCTTAGATTTAGCAGACGATAGTGAGTTTCATGTAGCGAAAGGAACAATCATTACAGCCTTGGCACGTGACTACTTAAATCGACGCAGAATAACAATCATTGAATAAAGGAGAGTGACTATGTTTGTTGGAACAGTAAAGGGAAGTCTATGGGCTACTAGAAAAGATGAGAATTTAAACGGTTTGAAGTTTTTGGTGGTCGAGCGTCAATTGAATGAACAACAAACAGATCCATCTTTGGTTGTTGTTGCAGATTGTATAGGTGCAGGTGAAGGGGACCAGGTCATGGTCACCACTGGAAGTGCAGCTAGAGTTAGCTTGAATCGTGAGAATATTCCAGTTGATATGGTTGTCGTGGCCATAATTGATAAGGTTGAATTTGCAAACTTAGATGAGTAAATTCACTAGAAAGCGAGAAGGGGAATTATGAGTATAAATGAAATTATCATTTACATCATGGTCCTATTTATGTTGGTCGGTGCAGTAGATAAGTGTATCGGAGGCAAGTTAGGACTTAGTGAAAAATTTGAAGAAGGTATTATGGCTATGGGGGCCTTAGCTCTCTCAATGGCAGGGATTATGGTCGTGGCACCATTATTAGCAGATATCCTAAAACCAATTATTGTACCACTTTATGGCATGGTTGGAGCAGATCCGTCAATTTTTGCTACAACATTTATTGCCAATGATATGGGTGGTGCACCTCTAGCTCTTAGCTTGGCCGACGATCCTGCAGTGGGAAATTTTGCTGCCTACGTACTTGGCTCTATGATGGGACCAACGATTGTCTTTACGATTCCTGTAGCTTTGGGAATTATTGAGAAAGAGGATCGGCCACTTCTTGCTCGGGGAATCTTGTATGGCTTAGTAACTGTACCAATTGGTTGCTTAGTCGGCGGTCTCTTGGTTCCGGGCTTACCAATTGGAACCTTGATTGTCAATCTGATTCCTATCGTGATTGTTTCAGCCTTGATATTTATAGGACTTTTAATGATACCAAATAGTATGATAAAGGGTTTTGAAATTTTTGGTCATATTATTGTGGTCATTGCAACACTTGGTTTGGCCTTTGGTGCAGCACAGCTCCTGACAGGCAATGAATGGCTATTGAGTCTTTATCCAAGTGGTGCAGATACGCTGATGGAAGCCTTTGGTGTCGTTGGGTCCATTGCAGTAACATTGGCAGGAGCCTTTGGTTTAGTAGCCATCTTCACCAAGGTTGCTAATAAGCCACTTTCAGCAATTGGTAAATCCCTTGGCATGAACGAAGTCGGTGCAGCAGGTCTAGTCGCATCTTTAGCAAACAATATTGCTATGTTCCAAATGATGAAAGATATGGACAAGCGAGGAAAGATTATTAACGTAGCCTTTGCTGTATCAGCATCCTTTGTTATCGGAGATCACTTGGGCTTCACTGCTGGTCAAAACCCAGATATGATTGTTCCTATGATGGTCGGAAAATTGGTTGGTGGTGTAACTGCAGTCTTACTTGCCTTTGTACTAACCAAGAAAGAAGCCTAATTGATGGAGGTAGTCTATGAGTGACATCAATCGTAGCCAGCTAGAAGAACTTGTAAGAAAGATTTTGTTAGAAAGTTTTGTGGCTGGAGATTCCTATAAAAAATCTAGTTCGACAGGTATTGTTTCCTTCAACCTACCTCATATTGAGGTTAGACCTGAGGATCGTTTAGACACAGGTAAGGATACTGACTCAGTCTATACCCGCGACCTGTTAACTCTGGAAGAAAGCCCTCGTCTGGGGCTGGGCCTGATGACCATGGAAAAGACAACATTCCCTTGGCATCTGGATTATGATGAAGTGGATTATGTCATAGAAGGGCGATTGGATATCATTTCCGGTGACGAAGTTATGTCGGCAGGACCTGGAGAAATCCTCTTTATTCCTAAGGGAAGCGATATTCAATTTTCTGTCAAAGACAAGGCAAGGTTTATCTATGTGACCTATCCTGCCGATTGGCAAAATCAATAAAAAATTTTTAGACAAAAATGTAAGCGTTATCGCGGAAAGCGATGTAAATGAAATCAAAAAAATAGAGGAAGATTATTATGGCAAACAAATGTAATGTTACCGAATTTATTGGTTCAAACCCTATTGGTGATACTATTGGATTGGTGATTGCAAATGTTGATCAACAGGTACTTAGTGCGATGAAATTGGAAAAATCCTATCGTTCCATTGGTGTTGTTGGTGCACGTACTGGTGCAGGTCCTCATATTATGGCTGCAGATGAAGCAGTGAAAGCGACCAATACAGAAATTGTGAAAATCGAATTACCTCGTGACACCAAGGGCGGTGCAGGTCACGGTAGCTTGATTATCTTCGGTGGCGACGATGTTTCAGACGTGAAACGAGCAGTAGAAGTGACTCTTGGAGATATTGCTCGTACCTTTGGTGATGTTTATGCCAACGATGCTGGACATATTGAATTGCAATACACTGCGCGTGCTAGCCATGCCTGCCATGCTGCATTTGGTGCAGAAGTTGGTCGCGCCTTCGGTCTGATTGTGGGAGCCCCAGCTGCCATTGGTGTTGTCATGGCTGATACAGCTGTAAAAGCAGCAGATGTCGACGTGATTGGCTATGCTTCCCCAGGCGATGGCACAAGCTTCTCAAACGAAACCATTCTCTTCATCAGCGGTGATTCAGGAGCTGTTCGTCAAGCTGTTATTTCTGCTCGCGAAATCGGTAAAGAATTGCTCGGATCACTGGGTGACACACCAGTTAATTCTCAACCTTCATACATCTGATAGATAGGGAGAAAAAATATGAAATCAAAACGTTTTGAGGCATTAAGTAACCGCCCAATCAACCAAGACGGATTTGTAACAGAGTGGGTTGAAGAAGGCCTTATTGCAATGGAAAGTCCCAACGATCCAAAACCAAGTATCAAGATTGTAAATGGTACAGTAGTTGAATTGGATGGGAAACCAAAAGAAGAATTTGACTTGATTGACCAATTTATCGCCAACTATGGTATTGATTTGACTCGAGCAGAAGAAGTCGTAAAGATGGATTCAAAAGAAATTGCCAATATGATTTTGACTCCTTCTGTTCCTCGTTCTGAAATTGTCAAATTGACCAAGGCTATGACTCCAGCTAAAATCGTTGAAGTCGTGAGCCATATGAACGTAGTTGAAATTATGATGGCTGTACAAAAAATGCGTACCCGCAAACAAACAGCTACTCAATCACACGTTACTAACGTAAACGACAACCCTGTACAAATTGCTGCGGATGCAGCAGAAGGTGCCCTTCGTGGATTTGCAGAGCAAGAAACCACCGTTGCGGTTGCTCGTTACGCACCATTCAATGCCCTAGGGATTATGATTGGTTCACAAGTTGGTCGTCCAGGCGTATTGACCCAATGTGCTTTGGAAGAAGCGACAGAGCTGGACCTTGGTATGAGAGGATTTACAGCCTACGCAGAAACCATCTCTGTCTATGGTACTGAGGATGTCTTTACAGATGGTGATGATACTCCTTGGTCTAAAGCCTTCTTGGCATCTGCCTACGCTTCTCGTGGCTTAAAGATGCGTTTCACATCAGGTACTGGTGCCGAAGTGCAGATGGGACAAGCAGAAGGCAAGTCTATGCTTTACCTAGAAGCTCGTTGCTTGTACATCACAAAAGCAGCAGGTGTACAAGGTACCCAAAACGGTTCTGTATCTTGTATCGGTATTCCTGCGGCCGTTCCAAGCGGTATCCGTGCAGTCATTGCTGAAAACTTGATTGCTACCATGCTTGATTTGGAATGTGCTTCTTCAAATGACCAAACCTTTACTCACTCAGACCTCCGTCGTTCTGTCCGCACCTTGATGCAATTGGCACCAGGTACAGACTTCATCAACTCAGGTTACTCTTCTACACCAAACTACGACAATATGTTTGCTGGCTCTAACTGGGATGCAGAAGACTATGATGATTACAATATCTTGCAACGTGACTTGCGAGTTGATGGTGGCTTGCGTCCAGTTCGTGAAGAGGAAGTTGTCCAAGTTCGCCGTAAAGCAGCCAAAGTCATGCAAGCCCTCTTCAAAGGCTTGGGTCTACCAGCAATTACAGATGAAGAAGTTGAAGCTGCTACCTATGCACATGGTTCAAAAGATATGCCAGAACGTGACAAGGTTGAAGATATCAAGGCAGCTGTAAACCTCTTAGAACGCGGTGTACAGGGTGTAGACCTCATTAAAGCCCTTGCCAATAATGGTTTCCCAGATATTGCCAATGAGCTTGTAAATCTCTTCAAACAACGTGTTGCTGGAGATTTCTTGCAAACATCAGCTATCTTTGACCGCAATTGGAATGTTATCTCTGCTATCAACTCACCAAATGACTATGTCGGTGTCGGCACAGGTCACCGTCTAGTTGGTGAAGAGTGGGAAAAAGTGAAAAATATTCCAAATGCCATCGATCCACGTGATATCTAGGAGGTAATCATTATGACAACCATCAATGAGGACGTACTACGTTCCATTATTGCAGAAGTAATCAAGGAAGTTGGCCTAAGCAATAGTACTACTGCAACTCAAACTACTACAAGTGCTAAGAAAGAAGTTCTGCCAGAAAAGGCTGTTGTTCGCACCGTCGGCGTTGCCAAACCAAGCCAATCTGTTGATGAAGTGGTCATTGCAGTAGGTCCTGCTTTTGGCACCCAACAAACCAAGACCATGGTTGATATTCCCCATACCGAAGTTTTACGGCAAGTGATTGCAGGTATTGAAGAAGAAGGCTTGAAGGCCCGTGTTGTTAAGGTTTATCGTTCATCAGACGTTGCCTTTGTGGCAGTAGAAGGCGATCACCTATCTGGCTCAGGCATTTCAATCGGCATCCAGTCTAAAGGAACAACCGTTATTCACCAACGAGATTTACCACCATTGAGTAACTTGGAGCTCTTCCCACAAGCACCACTCTTGACAGCTGATACCTATCGTTTAATTGGTAAAAATGCTGCCAAATATGCTAAAGGTGAAACACCAAACCCTGTTCCAACCTTGAATGACCAAATGGCTCGTCCGAAGTACCAAGCCTATTCAGCCTTGCTTCATATCAAAGAAACCAAGCTCGTTGAAAAAGGTCGTCCAGCTGATGAAATTGAATTGATTTAAGAAAATCTTCAAGGAGAAATCGAAATGAGTGAATCAGTAGAACTATTAGTAAGAAAAATCTTAGAAGAGATGAATGGACAAGACAAGCCTGTGACAGCTGGTCTACCAAAAGGTACCGAGGCAACTGCGGCAGACTATCCAATTGCCCAAAAACACCCAGACTGGATTGTCGTTGGTGATAATAAGAAATTTGACGATATTACCTTGGAGAATATTATCAACGGTAGTATCACCTCAAAAGACTTGCGGATTAAGCCAGAAATCCTCTTAAAACAGGGTGAAATCGCTCGAAATGCAGGCCGTGAAGCCATTGAATACAACTTCTCTCGTGCCGCTGAATTGACCAAGGTACCAGATGAACGCGTTTTGGAAATCTACAACGCCCTTCGTCCATACCGCTCATCTAAACAAGAACTCTTGGACATCGCAACTGAATTAGAAAATGTCTATGGGGCGAAAATCTGTTCAGGCTTTGTTCGTGAAGCAGCAGAACACTATGAACGCCGTAAGAAACTAAAAGGCGACAACTAATCTGAAAATCGAAAGGAGGAAGAAGGAATGAAGTATATTATCGGTATTGACATCGGAAATTCATCTACTGAGTCTGCCTTGGCTCAAGTACACGATAATGGAACCGTCCAGTTTCTGTCCTCTGCGATTGCAGATACAACTGGTATTAAGGGAACAAAAGAAAATGTTCATGGCATTTACCAATCCTTGAAACTACTTCTAGAACCGACAACCGTTCGTATCGAAGATATTGCACTGATCCGTATCAACGAAGCAACCCCAGTTATTGGAGATGTTGCTATGGAAACCATTACGGAAACAGTCATAACTGAATCTACCATGATTGGCCACAACCCAAGGACACCAGGTGGACTTGGGTTGGGGGTTGGTTATACCGTTGATATTTTGGATTTGATCAATAAGCCAATGACAGATAGCTATATCGTTGTGGCTTCTAAGCAAGTGGATTTTGATGCTGTTGCTCAACTCATCAACGCCTATGTATCAAGAGGTTACAAGATTGTTGGTGCTGTCTTGCAGGCTGATGATGGCGTCCTGGTCAATAATCGGCTGGAGAAAAAGATTCCAATTGTGGATGAAATTTCCTATATTGACAAGGTACCGCTAGGAATGTTGGCAGCTGTTGAAGTTGCAGAAGTTGGTAAAGTTATTTCCCAACTCTCCAACCCTTATGGCATTGCCACTGTCTTCCAGCTGGATGCTCAGGATACAAAGCAGGTCGTACCAATTGCTCGTGCCCTGATTGGTAATCGCTCTGCGGTTGTTATCAAAACTCCTAAGGGGGATGTTCAGGCAAGGACAATACCTGCAGGAACCATCAAGATTATTGGTCAGCAACAGACCACCAGTGTGGATATTTCAAAAGGTGCGGAAACCATTATGAACCACGTTTCACGAATTCAGCATATTGAAAATGTGCTGGGTGAGGCAGGAACCAATGTGGGTGGTATGCTGGAAAAAGTACGACTCACCATGGCCAATTTGACAGAGAAACAACTGGATCAGATTAAGATTCAGGATATTCTGGCAGTCGACACCTTTGCTCCCATTACTGTAAAAGGTGGTTTGGCTGGTGAATTTTCTATGGAGCAGGCTGTCGGCATTGCCTCCATGGTTAATTCTGACAAGTTACAGATGTCCCTAATTGCACAGGAAGTTGAAAAGGAATTAGGCGTAGCTGTCGAAATCGGAGGTGCGGAGGCTCATTCAGCTATTCTTGGTGCCCTAACAACACCGGGGACCAGTCAACCCATGGCTATCCTAGATCTGGGAGCGGGTTCGACAGATGCTTCGATTATCAATAAAAAAGGGGATATACAAGCTGTTCACTTAGCAGGTGCTGGTGATATGGTCACCATGCTCATCAATACGGAGTTAGGTCTTGAAGATAGGCATTTGGCAGAGGATATTAAAAAATACCCCCTCGCCAAGGTAGAAAGTATTTTCCATATTCGACATGAAGATGGTAGTGTCCAATTCTTTGACAAACCTCTGAGCGGAGATTTGTTTGCCCGAGTAGTGATTGTCAAAGATACTGGGGAATTGATACCGCTTGACACAGATTATTCTATTGAAAAAATCAAGATTGTCCGTCAGACAGCCAAAGAACGGGTCTTTGTGACCAATGCCATTCGGGCTTTAAAGACGGTCAGTCCAACTCAAGATATCAGAGATATTCCATTTGTGGTTATCGTTGGCGGTTCAGCACTGGATTTTGAAATTCCACAGTTGATAACAGATGCCCTATCTCAGAGCAATATCGTAGCAGGTCGAGGAAATATCCGTGGAACAGCTGGACCAAGAAACGCAGTGGCAACTGGCTTAGTTCTATCTTACTGTAAAGAAAAATGGGGTGACGCTTATGTTCTATCAAACAACTAAACCAGTCATCCTCATTTACAAGCTAGGAGAGGTTGAGCTAGAAAAGTTGACTCAAGTGGAGCTTGGCATGGAAGAGGAAGGGATTCCCTTTTTGACAGAAGAATTAACAACAACTTCTGAAAGTATTGTTTCTCTGGCCCATCAAGCAGCCCAATCTTCCCCACTCTCAGTAGGTCTGGCCATCAATGACCAGGAAATTGTTCTCCACTATCGGAATTTGCAAAAAGAACAATATCTCTACCGACTTAGAAACTATTCTGGACAGGCGAATCAAGTTTTGAGGATTTTGGGAACAAATGCAGCCAAACTAGTTAAAGGAACTCCCTTGATAGCACATGTAGCCTTGGAATCGTCCTTTTAGAAAATAGGTGATCGGAGAAAAAGATGATAGAAAATCAACATCAAGTCGACGAAATCCTGATTCAACGAATCATTGAAAAATGCCAAGAGCTGTTAGAAAAACAGGACAGTTTAAAACTCATCAATCTTTATGACCTTGCTTTTGACGTTGTTCATCGAGCTAGTGAAAAGGCGCAGGAATTAAAGGTCCCAGTTGTGATTACCTTAGTGGATGCGGCTGCACAGGTGATTATCACCTATCGCATGGAAGATGCGCTCCTGGTTAGCTATGACATGGCCTATCGAAAAGCCTATACAGCAGTAGGCATGAAAATGCAGTCTAAGGATCTTGCAGCCCTCACTAAGCCAGACCAATGGCTCTTTCAATTAGAAACGATGTCTGAAGGACAAATTGTGAGCTTAGCTGGCGGTATTCCAATCTACAGCAATGGACGGATTGTCGGCGCAATTGGTATTAGTGGCGGCAACGCTATTGAAGATCAAACAATTGCAGAATATGCAATAGCAGAAATACAAGATAAAAAAGAATAGAAGGAGATTTTCACGATGGAGAAGTACATTGGTGAATTTTTAGGAACAATGGTTCTGATAGCCTTCGGTACAGGCTTCGGATCCTCAATTAGTTTAAAACATGCCCTCTCTAAAAATATGTCCCCTAGTTTCCTTACAGTCATCTTTGCCTGGGGATTTGCTGTAATGTGTGGTGTTTATGTTGCTGGTTTCTTTGAAACAGGTGGTCACCTAAACCCAGCTGTAACCATTGCCTTTGCTTTGGGAGGATTGTTTGACTGGAGTATGGTTGCTGGCTATATCATTGCACAAATTTTAGGTGCCTTCGCTGGTGCAGCAATCGTTGTTTTACATTACTATCCACATTTCCAAGCAACAACAGCAGAAGAAGGCAATGCAGTTGGAATCTTTGCAACTGGTCCAGCTATTGCAAATACAACCTTTAACTTCTTGAGCGAAGTCATCGCAACCTTCTTCTTTATTTTTGTTTTGCTATTGATGAATACAGCAGGCTTTGCAGTTGGTCTTGCTCCTGTCGTAGTAGCCTTTCTAGTAATGGCTATCGGACTTTCATTTGGTTCTACGACTGGTTATGCTATCAACCCTGCGCGTGACTTTGGACCTCGCTTGGCTTATGCACTCTTACCAATTCCAAACAAAGGTGGAGCCAACTGGGGCTATGCTTGGATTCCAATTGTAGGACCTACTGTTGGAGCTACATTAGCAGTATTCCTCTTCAAAGCCCTTGGAATGGGATAATTCCTCTTTCATTGCAGAATGAGTTTGAAGAAAGGATGAGTAATGAAGAAAATTTTTGCAATCAACGCAGGGAGTTCATCTTTAAAATTTCAATTATTAGCCATGCCTGATGAGGAAATCATTGCCAAAGGTATATTTGAAAGAATTGGAGAACCTGAATCGGCATTTACTTTGGTTTACCAAGGACAAAAGGAAACAGAAAAGCTAGTTCTTTCAAGCTACAAAGAGGCAGTGAATTATCTACTAAAAAAATTAGATGAAAAAGGGATTATTCAATCCTTAGCAGATATAGCTGGTGTTGGCCATCGAGTGGCCCATGGTGGTGATTATTTTAAGTCATCTGCCTTGGTAGATCAAGATGTCATCAATAAAATTGACGACCTTTCCTTTCTAGCTCCAAGCCACAATCCAGCGAATTTGGAAGTGATAAAGGCCTTCAAGGAGCTATTACCAAACACGCCAAACGTTGCCGTTTTTGACACAGCCTTTCATCAAACTTTGAGTGAGGAATATTACCTCTATCCACTACCTAGAAAGTATTATGACAAGTACCGCTTACGCAAATATGGCTTCCACGGAACCAGTCATAAGTATATTTCTTTGATCACAAAAGAAGTCTATAAGCAACAAGGACTTGATACGGATCAATTGAAGGTTATCAGTTGTCACCTGGGTAATGGTGCGAGCATTTGTGCGATGAAGGGTCAAACCTCAATCAATACTTCAATGGGCTTTACTCCTTTAGCGGGTTTAATGATGGGCTCTCGTAGTGGAGATATTGATCCGGCCATTCTTCCATTCCTTATGGAAGAAGAAGGATTAACTCCAGATCAAATAAATACCATTCTGAACAAGGAATCTGGTCTTCTAGCAGTTTCCGAAATTAGCAATGACTTGCGTGATATTGAGGAAGCTTATCATAATGGAAATCCACAAGCAAAAACAGCTATTGAGATGTTTACCAATCGCATCGCCCACACCATTGCAACTTATATTGTTGATTTAGCAGGTGTAGATGCTATTGTATTCACAGCTGGTATCGGTGAAAATTCCAAACTAATCCGTGAAAAAGTAGCTGGAAAATTGCTAGCATTCGGCGTTAAACTTGATAAGGAGTCCAATCATTCTGGTAAGATGGTCATTAGCCAAGAACAATCCAGCATAAAATTATTTGTTCTTCCAACAAATGAAGAACTCATGATAGCTAGGGACACTTTGGAGCTGATTTAGGAATACTTGTCAAACTTCAAAATAAACATGTAAACACTATCTATTGAATAGATGGTGTTTTTTGTTGTATAAAAATGCAAATGTTTGTTGACAACTGTATAAAAATACCATATACTGGTCTCATTACTTCAGAAAAAAGGAGAAGAATCAATGAAAAAAGCCCGAAAACTCCAAAATTTGCATAATCAATGAATAAGTATTCCATATTTTATGAATAAAAAGGAGAAGAAGATGAATATTAAGAAGATTGTAAAAACTGGTTTGGTAATGGCTACAAGTTTGAGTTTGGTTGCATGTGCTAGCAAGGAGTCGACAGATAATTCCTTGAAAAATGTTCAAGATAAGGGAACATTAGTCGTTGCGCTCAGCCCAGAGTACGCTCCATTTGAATTTCGAACATTGGTGGATGGAAAAGACACAATCGTAGGCGCAGATATTGAATTAGCTAAGGAAATTGGAAAAGAGCTTGGAGTAGAAGTTGAATTTTCAGCCATGAGCTTCGATAACGTATTAAATTCAGTTCAAAATGGCAAAGTGGACTTAGCAATTTCAGGAATTTCAGCGACAGAAGAACGTGCCAAAGTCTTCGACTTTTCTATTCCTTACTACACTTCAACCAATAAACTAATCATCAATAAAGCCAATAGTTCACAGTTTACTAGCATATCATCACTGGAATCAGCTAAAATTGGGGTTCAAAAAGGCTCAATTCAAGAAAAGATTGCAAATGATTTATTGCCAAATGCAAGCAAGGTTTCCATCAGTTCAAACGGGGAATTAATCAACGAATTGAAAGCTGGAAAAATTGATGGCATTATTTTTGAAGAACCAATAGCCAATGCCTATGTAGCCAAAAATGATGATTTGATGATTGTAGATACTGAAATTGAAAGTAACTATACCGATGCTTATGCCGTTGCGCTACCAAAAGGTAGTACAGCTCTGAAAGAAAAAGTGGATACTGTTATTGAAAAACTTGTTTCAGAAGGGAAATTCGATACATTTGTCCAAGAAGCCTATGACTTGTCCATCAGTAATTAGGACCAGTATTCATAGTTCAGTACTTTCACCTATAGATAGTTTTTTCAGCTACCTAGCTTTAAGATTATTTTCAAAATACAGTCACTATTTCCTCAGAAAACAGCCTTGATTCGCGAAAAAATGAATAAAAATAAGAAAAATCTATTGACAATTGTATAAAAATAACATAAAATGAGAACATATTCTGAAACAACCAGAAAATTTATGAAAAAAGGATAATTATACATGAAAAAAATATTTACATTAGCAGCTACTATATTAGCTGGATTTACATTAGCAGCTTGTTCTTCGACTAATTCATCTTCAAGCCAATCAACGCTCGAGAAGATTAAAGAAAAAGGAACCTTGGTTGTAGCGACTAGTCCAGACTATGCACCATTTGAATTCCAAACACTTGTCGATGGAAAAAATGAAGTTGTCGGAGCAGATATTATGCTGGCACAAAAAATTGCTGATGAACTTGGAGTTGAGCTTGAAGTATCCTCAATGAGTTTTGACAACGTTTTGAACAGTGTTCAATCTGGTAAGGCTGACATTGCTATCGCAGGTCTATCTTACTCTGACGAACGTGCTAAGGTCTTTGACTTCTCTGAAAGTTACTACCAAATTGCCGATGTCCTTCTAGTGAAGAAAGAGAATGCAGACAGTATTTCAAGTGTAGACGCACTTTCAGGAAAATCTCTAGCAGTTCAAAAAGGTTCAACTCAAGAAACCTATGCGAAGGAAAATATTTCAAACGCAAGTATTGTTTCCCTTACTCAAATGGGTGAAGCAGTCAATGAATTGAAGACTGGTAAAGTAGAAGCTGTCTTGATGGATTCACCAGTTGCAGCAGGCTATGTTTCACAAAACAGCGACCTTGCTATTGCATCTGCAGAGTTTCCAACTATTGACGAGAACTCAAAAGTTATCGCACTTCCAAAAGGAAGCTCAGACCTAAAAACTGAAATTGACAAGGTTATTGCAGAAGTGAAAGCAAGTGGCGAATTTGATACCTTCCTTGAAAAAGCAGCAACCTATACAGCAGTTGAATAATCTTGATTTTCATTGAGAATGATAAACAATCATCGGAAACGGTGGTTGTTTTTGCATGCAAAATGGGAGTGGGAAAGACATCCATGATGGCTTCGCCCTCACCCACAGAATAATGAAAACGAACATAAAGCCCTCACTAGGTGTATAATCTTAGTGAGGGCTTTGTGGTTGACGAGTTAATGATGTTAGTCATCGAGGGAAAAACTGATCCACTCTACTGACGAGCACCCCAAAATATGCTATAGGTATGAGTATAAAAATACGACTAAAATTCGGTAGATAAGCTCTCTAATTTTTAGAAGGAGGGAATTGTCATGGATGTTCTCTATCAATCTTGTGCAGGTATTGATGTCCATCAAGCCAATATTGTTGTCTGTATCCTACACGGACCTCTCACCTCGACTCGTCCAAAGCGTGAGATGGCTACATTTGATACAACGACTAAAGGCCTACGTGCTTGCCACGATTTTCTCAGTCAATTTCATGTGGAAGCTGTTGGTATGGAAAGTACAGGTGTTTATTGGCGACCTGTCTGGCATGCTCTCTGTGATGACTTCAAGTTGATACTCGCTCAACCAGCTCATATGAAGGCCATCCCAGGTCAGAAAACCGACAAGAAGGATGCTCATTGGATTGCCAAAATAACACGGATTGGTCTGCTTCCTCGGAGTTTCGTTCCCAATGAAATCATTCAAGAATTGAGGGAGTTGACCAGACAACGAAAACATTATGTGGAAAGTCGCAATCGAGAAACCAACCGTATCCATAAAATTCTTCAGTCAGGTGGTATCAAGCTAACAACCTATATTGAAGATATTATGGGACTATCTGGACGTAATCTCCTTCAGCTACTGGTTGATGGGACGCCTATCATACCTCGCATTGTCCATCAATCCGTTTATACCAGTTTGAAAAAGAAAGTGCCACAGCTTCTGGAAGCCTTGGACGGTTATTTCTCTGACCATCATCGTTTTATGTTAAAGCAGTCCTTAGAGATTTATGATTTTTATCAGAAGCAGATTGAGTTGTTGGAAGAGCGAATGAATGTCTATCTATCACAATATGAAAAACATGTAGAAATATTGGACTCCATTCCAGGCATTGATGTCATTACAGCTTCTGTTATCATTTCTGAGGTTGGTGTTGACATGAGTCAGTTTCCCACTGCTGGACATTTAGCCTCTTGGGCAGGACTCTGTCCAGGTAATAATGAGAGCGCTGGCAAAAAACGAAGTACTAAGATTCGACATGGTAATTCTTATTTGAAGAAGTGTCTATGCCAAGCCGCTTTCGCTGTCAAAAAACAAAAAGGAAGTCCCCTAGCAGACCGATTTTATCAGATTCAAAGTCGTCGTGGTTCACAAAAAGCAACAATTGCACTTGCGCATCAATTATTAAAAATAGCCTATATCCTTTTAAAAGAGCAGATAACGTATCCTGAATTTTTAGCACAGAAAAAGACTACTAGGGACGAGCTAGTAGCCTAACATAAAAATTTTTCGCTTTGATTATATCATAGGGAGGGAGTTTTTGCATTCTTTTGAGTTTTCGTATAAGAACTTGACTAGTTCAAAAAAAGTTCCCCTCACTTCCAAACAGTAGGTTCGGGCTAAAATAGTCCACTGGACTATTTTACTCCCACCCCCGCATAGCTCAAACTGTCTGGGAGACAGTTTGAGGTTGGAAATAAGGCGAACTCCTGTTCGCAACAATAGTAAAGGTCAGATTTGGAGTGTGAAACACGAACAAATCTGACAATCAACCACTGCGCTGAGATGTTGACACGAACTCTGAGTAGTGGAGCTGGGCTTGTGCTCAGCCTCTACATGATGTTATTTCACACGCTCTAGATAAAAACTAGTCAAACGTGGAACTGTAATTCTAGCTCCGTTTTCATCTGGATAAAGACTAAAGGTTTCCATTGGAATGGCATTTGATGAGAAGACGAGTTTGTACTCGCTATCCGCTGGTAAATCCAGGTGGACGTCGAACAATTCCTGATCATTAAAATTATGGATGGTCAAGATTTCCTGGTCATCACTCATACGTGAAAAGGCATAGAGGCTAGCTTCACTATCAATTCTCACCCACTTAAATCCCTTGTCGTAGGCCTGGTAATCATACTTCCAAAATGCATCGTTCTCACGATAGAATGTAGACAGAGTCTTCATCATTTGGTAGAAACTAGAGTGGGTTGGATAGGCAAGCAACTCCCAATCCATTTCAGTGTATTCATGCCATTCACGGATGTGGCCCCATTCATTGCCCATAAAGAGTAATTTTTTACCTGGATGAGCAAAATAGAAGCTGTAGTAGACACGCGCCAAATGGAACTTATCTTCGTAATCTCCATTCATTTTTTCAATGATGGAATGCTTTCCATGGACAACTTCGTCATGAGATAAGGGCAAGAGGAATTGCTCATTTTGGTTGTAATACATACCAAAGGTAATTTCATTTGAATGGTATTTACGATAGACAGACGGACGTTCGACAAACTTGAGTGTATCGTTCATCCAACCCAAATCCCATTTCATATCGAAACCAATACCACCTTCTTCTAGGGGATGGGTTACTTTAGGGAAACTTGACGAATCTTCCGCAATCATCAAGACACCCTTATAGTCGGTATGAACCATGGCATTGACACGTTTGATAAAATCAATGGCTCCGTGGTTGATTTTGTCATCTTCTGTTTCACCACGCCAGTAGAGAAGGTAAGATAAGGCATCCACTCGAATACCGTCGAAATGGAAGTATTCCAACCAATACTTAAGATTTGATAGAAGGAAGGAACGTGTCAAGCCTTTGCCAAGGTCAAAGTTGGCTGTTCCCCACTGGTGATTTTCACGGTCCTGTTCATGAGGGTATTCATACAACCAACTACCATCAAATTGATAGAGACCATGTGCATCCTTACAGAAATGAAGTGGAACCCAGTCTAGAATAACCCCGATTCCTGCCTGGTGACATTGGTCAACTAGGTATTTGAGATCATCAGGCTTGCCGTAGCGGCTGGTAGGGCTGTAATAACCGGTTACCTGATAGCCCCAAGAAGCATCCAGGGGATGTTCGGTGATGGGTAAGAGCTCAATATGGGTGTAATTATTTTCTTTGACATGCTCAATGAGAAGCGGTGTAATTTCCTTGTAACTATTGAAGGCCTCAAGTGGCGCACCGCCTTCGTTTTTATTAGCAAATTTTTGCTTCCAAGAACCAAGGTGGACTTCGTAGATAGAAACAGGTTGCTCCTTAAAGTCATAGTTGACACGATGATACATCCAGACATCGTCTTTAAACTTGTAGTGAGGATTGTAGGTTGTCGACGCAGTATTAGGACGCACTTGACTGAAAAAGGCATAGGGATCAGCCTTGTAAATTTCACGTCCATCATGGGTGATAATGAGGTACTTGTAATCTTCAAGTGATTTTAAACCTTCTACATAGAGTTGAAAAACACCATCAATTTCCCATTGCATTGGATGGCTACGTTGCCAGTTGTTAAAGTTTCCAACTAGGAAAACCTCACGGGCATTTGGAGCGTAGACACGGAATTGAGTGCCAAGGATCTTATTGCGCTCCTTTATCAAGTGAGCTCCCATTTTCTCGTAGAGCGTGGTGTGCTCACCGGAATTCATGTAGTATAAATCTAAATCAGTAAATTCTGTCATAGCAATCTCCTTGTTGAAAAGGAGCGGACCTTGGTCGCACTCCCCCTCAGTTTGTTGTCAAATCTTACCTAGCCACTAATTTCACGGTAGAGCCAGATGTACTTTTCAGCAGAAGCAGTCCAGCTGAAATCGCGTTCCATAGCTTGTGAAACCATTGCTTTCCAATCATCTGGACGATCATAGAAGGTTTGAAGAGCCAAATCATAAACTTGACGCATATTGTAGGCATCACGACCACCGAATGTAAATCCAGTTCCTTCTTTCGTATCTATATGATACGGTGTCACTGTATCAACCAATCCACCTGTTTCACGAACCAATGGAAGAGTTCCATAGTGCATTGAAATCAACTGGCTGATACCACATGGCTCAAACATAGATGGCATGAGGAAGAGGTCGCTAGCTGCATAAATCTGGTGAGCAAGCGGTTCATTATAGCCACGGTAGAAGGCGAATTTTTCAGGATAAGCATGTTTGAAATGGTTAAAGGCGTTTTCAACATCTGCTTCACCATTGCCCAAGATGACAAATTGAACGTGGGCTTGAAGTAGATGGCTGAGAACCTCTGTCAAGAGATAGAATCCTTTTTGCCAAGTCAAACGAGATACGATACCAATCATCAACACATGTTCATCTTGAGGAAGTCCAAACTGAGCTTGCAAGGCCAATTTATTGGCTTTTTTGTCTGCAATTGTTTCAAGACTATAATTCTTTACAAGATATGTATCTGTCTGACTATCCCAGCTATCGTAATCAATCCCATTGACAATACCACACAAATCATGCTTACGAAGTTCCAGCACGTGTTGCATATTTTCACCGAATTCTTCAGTCAAAATTTCACGCGCATAAGTATTTGAAACGGTTGTTACCTTGTCAGCGTACAAGATCCCTAATTTCATAAAGGAAATGCATTCATCATGGAAACGAGCAATTCCATCTAAGTAGTAGCTGTAGTCCATTCCTAGAGCTGACCAGAGGGCTTGCTTATGGAAAATCCCTTGGAAAGCTAGGTTGTGAATGGTGAAAACATGTTTGATAGCACGGAATTCCTCACGGTAGCTATAAAAAGTACGGCAAAGGAATGGGATAGCAGCAGTGTGCCAGTCGTGCGTGTGAATGACATCTGGGAAGAAGTCCAAGGCTTCTAAGAGACGACAGGTAGCGTGTTGGAAATAGCCAAAACGCATAGCATCATCGTCATAGCCATACAATTCGTCGCGCTCAAAGAAGTCACGGTGTTCGATGAAGTAGAAAGTTACTCCGTCAATCACTTGACTGTAGACATTGGCCATGGATTGTATATCGCCTGCACGAACATCAAAACTAGACACATAGTCAAAATCAGCATGGTTATTGATAGCAATTTTCTTATACAGTGGTAGCACCACACGGACATCCAACCCCTGTTTTACCAATTCTTTGGGTAAGGAACCGATCACATCGGCCAAACCGCCAGTCTTGATGAATGGAAGTCCTTCAGATGCTACAAAGAGAACAGATTTTTTTGTCATGATTTCTCCTAGATGATTTGATGTGCTTTGATATAGGCTGGATTTGATTCACTACCTTTGATATCAGTAGAATGAATAATCTTAGTCGATTTATCAATGATGGCATTTTCAACAGTCGTACCATTTTTAATTGTTACACCATTGAGAATGATTGAGTTTTTTACAACGACACCTTCTTCAATGATCACATCACGGTCGATAACTGAGTTTTCTACTTGACCATTGATATTGGCACCGTTGGCAATCAAACTGCGTTTGACTTCAGCTAGTGGACCATAAAGTGAAGGAGATGAGTCGCTGGTTTGCGTATGGATTGGCCAGTCGTTTTTGAAGAGCAGTTTACGTGTATCACGGTCAATCAAATCAATCTGGGTTTTAAAGTAAGATTCAACATTATTGATACAAGCGACAAAGTCACGATGTGCATAGCCCATGATTTTGTATTGGTCTACTGTATCACGAAGAATATCTTTCAACCAGTAAAGTGATGAAACTTTATTGGCACGTTTGATCAACTCGATAAAGGTTGTACGTTTCATGATGTAGGCTTCTAATGAAACAGGGCGGTTTTTATATTTACCATGGTTTTCTTCAAAGGCCACTACACGCTTGTTATCATCGAATTTTAAGGTTTGGCAACCGATGAAGTTTTCTTTAGCGTCAGTGATGTTCTTGTAGAGAACTGTAATGTCAGCACCCGTTTTCTCATGTTCTTCCATTACATTTGTAAAATCTTGGCTGTAGATAAAGTAGGAAGGTGCAATCAAGACATATTCTTTGGTTGAATTTTCAATGAAATGAAGATTATCCGAGAAAGCGTTGATATCATGTTGGTAGACAGAGTTAGGGTCTGTCACACTATTGAGCAGGCGAAGAGAACCGCGTTTACTGTTGATATTGTAGTGTTTACCCGTACCGACGTGTTGGATAGTAGAACGCATGTGAACAGGCATATAGACTTGGAACTCTGTAATACCAGAGTTTGACATATTAGAAAGGACAAAATCAATCAGGCGATAACGTCCCAAAAAACTAAAGGCCTGTACTCCACGATGGTCCATCACATCACCAAAATGTACATTGTTTCCTTCAATATTTACAATTCCTAGAGTATTTCTTAACATAGCAGTCCTTTCTTATTTGGTTACATTCTTATCAATTAAGAGGATGTTGTCGGCTTCACCTGAAAGTTTGATTCCATCCGCAATCTTAACGTTCTCAGCAACGATGACATAATCCAATTCAACTCCTTCACCAATAATAGCTCCCGGTAGAAGAACTGAATTTCTTACAACAGCATCTTGGTTTACTTGCACATCTGTAGAAATAACAGAGTGTTCAATCGTTCCGTCAATGACTGCCCCCTTATCAATATAGGCTGATTTTACTGTTGCAGTTGCACCAATTACTTGAGCTGGTGAGCCCTTGTCTTCGGAATAGATTCTCCAAGAACGGTCGGACAAGTCTAAGTCACCTGCATGGTCAATCAAGTCCATATTAGACTCCCAAAGGCTATTGACTGTACCTACGTCTTTCCAATAGCCACGGAATGGATGTGCAATCAAAGTACGGCCATCTTCAAGGTATTTTGGAATGATATCATGTCCAAAATCGTGTGAAGAAGTATCTAATTTGTCATCTTCCTGGAGATATTTTTTCAAGGTCTTCCATGTGAAGATATAGATACCCATTGAGGCCAAGTTACTCTTTGGATTTTCTGGTTTTTCTTCGAATTCTTCAATGCGATAATCTTCATCCGTATTCATAATACCAAAGCGAGAGGCTTCTTTGATTGGTACTTCGATTACGGCAATTGTCGCATCTGCTTTTTTCTGAATATGAGTATCAAGGAGTTTGTCGTAATTCATCTTGTAGATATGATCTCCTGAAAGAATGAGGACGTATTCAGGGTCATGAAGATCGATGAAGTCAATATTTTGAGTGATTGCATCAGCGGTGCCCTTGTAAAGACCAAAACCTTCAATCTTCTCGCTTGGTGGCAGGACAAAGATACCAGAACCTTGTACGTCCAAGCCCCAACGTTGAGATTGTGCAACATAAGAGTTTAATAATACAGGTTCATACTGGGTCAATACACCGACAATATCGATACCAGAGTTGGCACAGTTACTGAGGGGAAAATCAATAATACGGTATTTTCCTCCAAATGCGACTGCTGGTTTAGCGACTTTCTTTGTCAAACCTTCAAGACGAGTACCACGTCCACCAGCAAGAATCATAGCTAACATTTTATTTTGAGCCATCTAACCACTCCTTAATATATATGATATGTGTATTATAGCATAAACTATAAAAAAATGAAAGCGTTTCCTAGAAGAAAAGTGAAATATTCCAAATTTCTTTTCAAAAGCTTTCATAAATATATTATAACATATTGTTTTGTGTATGTCTATATAAGAATAGATTTATTTTTTACCGAATTTTACTTCTTCAAGCAAGTAATTGATAAATTTTTCACCCATGTCCGATAGCATGGCTTTTTCATGTTGAATGTAGACCAATTCAATCTCATCATCAAATTCAAGTGGAATAGATACGATATTATCTCCATTAAGATTTGAATTTAAGATACCAGTCGCAATTGTATAACCATCTAGACCAATTAAGAGATTAAAGAGGGTGGCTCGGTCGGAAACAACGATCGATTTTTTATGGTGTTCCTGAGCCAAAATCTCTTCGGCAAAGTAGAAGGAGTTGTGGATACCTTGCTCATAGCTGAGATAGGGGAAATCCACTAAATCATCAAGAGTGATTGATTTCTTCTGTGCTAAAGGATTGGTCTTGCTGACAAATACATGTGGCTTAGCTGTAAATAGATGGGTGTAGGATAATCGGTTATCGTCCAAGAGTTTTAACAAAACATCTCGGTTGAAATGGTTGAGGAAGAGGACACCGATTTCTGAACGGAAGTTCTTAACGTCATCAATAATTTCCCATGTCCGCGTTTCCCGTAGAAATAGTTCATAATCCTCCAAGTCTGTCTCTTTCAAGAGTGAGACAAAGGCGTTGACAACAAAGGCATAGTGCTGGGACGATACACTGAACAGCTGTCGCTTGGCATTCGGGTTTTTATAGCGATCTTCCAACAGTTCAGTTTGTTCTACGATTTGACGGGCGTATGAAAGAAATTCCATACCATCTTTTGTCAATGTAATCCCTTTGGAATTGCGTAGAAAAATCTTGATATCCATCTCTTTTTCCAAGTCACGAACGGCATTGGAAAGACTGGGTTGGGTGATAAAAAGTTGCTTGGCAGCCTCATTCATACTGCCAGTTTCTGCGATTTTGATAATATAGTACAATTGTTGAATTCTCATACTTCTATTGTAACATGATTTGACAAATTATTTTATAAAATGTATAATTCTAACAATTTATCCTTTAATTGAGTCCAGAGAGGCGAAAAAGGGAACGTGATAAATAGGGCAGATACTGCCTTCTTTTCGTGTAACCTTGCTAGCCAGCAAGGTTTTTTCTCTTATATCGACTTTCTTGCTTTCTGTGTTTCATAGAATAGGAGAGAGAATGATTTTAAAAGAACAGATGTTAGTGGTTGACCAAGTCCAGCTTGCTCCAGGTATTTTTGCCATGACCTTGCAGGGTGAGATGGTTCAGGATATGAAAATGGGTCAGTTTATCCATATTCGTGTTCCTGATGATTCTATGCTCCTGCGAAGACCGATTTCCATTTCGGAGATTGATAAAGCTAAATCGCACTGTCGGATTATTTACCGATTGGAAGGACAGGGGACGGAAGTCTTTTCGAAAATGCCAAATGGTCACTATTTGGATGTCATGGGACCACTTGGGAAAGGGTTTGAAATAGACTTTCTCAAGGAAGGAGACCGCATTCTCATCATTGGTGGAGGTATCGGAGTTCCTCCTTTAGTAGAGGTTGCAAAACAGGCTGCGAAACGTGGCGCCAAAGTCACGTCAGTCATTGGCTTTGCTAATAAAGAGGCTGTCATTTTGGAAGAAGAATTGGCAAATTTTGGCCAAGTACATGTCACAACGGACGATGGTTCCTATGGGCAGAAAGGCACGGTTGCACGTGTGGTGGGAGAGCTAACAGATGACTTTGCGGCTATCTACTCATGTGGGGCTCCAGCTATGATGAACTATGTTGACCAACGCTTTCAGGACCATCCTCATGCCTACATCTCCCTGGAAGCCCGCATGGCCTGTGGCATGGGAGCATGCTACGCCTGTGTGGTCAAACCTAAAGAGGGCCAGGAGCATGAAAACAAGCGTGTATGTAAAGAAGGACCGGTCTTTGCGACAGGCAGCTTGATTTTGTAGGAGGTTGGTATGACAAAACGATTAGCGATTTCTCTGCCTGGTTTGGACTTGTAAAATCCGATTATTCCGGCCTCAGGTTGCTTTGGGTTTGGTCAGGAATATGCAGACTACTATGACCTTAACCAGCTTGGTTCCATTATGATTAAGGCGACTACTCGGCATCCCCGTTATGGCAATGCGACTCCCCGTGTGGCCGAAACGCCAGCAGGTATGCTCAATGCCATTGGACTTCAAAATCCAGGTGTTGACGCCGTCTTATCCGAAAAAATACCCTGGCTAGCGCAACATTTTCCTGACTTGCCAATCATTGCCAATGTAGCAGGCTTTTCCAACGAAGAATATGCCTATGTGTCTAGAAAGATTTCAAAGGCTCCAAACGTGAAAGCCATCGAGCTGAATATTTCCTGTCCCAATGTGGACCATGGCAATAATGGTCTCTTGATTGGACAAGTGCCAGAATTGGCTTACCAAGCAGTAAAAGCAGCGGTAGAAGCTTCATCTGTACCTGTTTATGTTAAGCTGACACCAAGTGTGGCAGACATCACCCTATTGGCCAAGGCTGTAGAGGATGCAGGAGCGACTGGCTTGACTATGATAAACACCTTGGTTGGTATGCGCTTTAACCTCAAAACACGCCAGCCAATCTTAGCAAATGGCACAGGCGGTATGTCGGGTCCAGCTGTCTTTCCAGTTGCACTCAAGCTGATTCGTCAGGTTGCGCAGACGACTAATCTGCCAATTATCGGTATGGGAGGTGTGGATTCGGCTGACAAGGCTCTTGAAATGATGATTGCAGGGGCCTCAGCGATTGGTGTTGGCACCGCCAACTTCACAGACCCCTTTGCCTGTCCAAACATTATACAAGACTTACCAAAACGCATGGATGTCTATGGTATTGACACCTTGGAAAACCTACGACAAGAAGTGCGAAAGAACTTGGGTAAGCGTTGACAAAAATAAAATAAAAGAGTATTATTGAAGTAACATCGTCCTTTAACCAAGTCCAGAGAGGCTGGAAAGGTAGCATAAACTAGCTTGACAATTTACTGGTCAGGCTGATTTCGTCTACCTCCCTGTCCAATCTGGCAGGGTTTTTGTGTCGATTTGGAAAGGAAGCTATGAAAGAGAATCGTCCAATTATTGCCTTAGATTTTGCAGGAAGAGAAGAAGTTGAAGCTTTCCTAAACGAGTTTCCAGCTCAGGAAAAGCTCTATGTGAAAGTGGGAATGGAACTCTACTATGCGGAAGGTCCAAGCATTATTTCTTATCTGAAAGATTGCGGACACAGCATTTTCCTAGATTTAAAATTGCACGACATTCCAAATACCGTTGAGTCTGCTATGAGGGTCTTGGCCAAGCTGGGTGTGGATATGACCAACGTCCATGCAGCAGGCGGAGTGGAAATGATGCAGGCTGCTCGCAGAGGGTTGGGTTCGGACGCTGTCTTGATTGCTGTTACGCAGTTGACGTCAACTTCCGAAGAACAAATGCGCAGTGACCAAAATATCCAGACTAGCTTGCAGGATGCGGTTGTCTACTATGCTCAAAAAGCTGCCCAAGCAGGTCTGGATGGCGTCGTCTGCTCTGCCCATGAAGTTTCGCTCATTAAGGCTGCGACCAGTTCTGACTTTGTTTGTCTGACACCTGGAATTCGTCCAGTAGCCAGCGAGGTAGGCGATCAAAAACGAGTGATGACACCAGCTGAGGCGGCACGTATCGGTAGTGACTATATCGTGGTCGGTCGTCCCATTACAAGAGCAGAAAATCCTTATCAGACCTATCTGGCTATTAAAGAGGAGTGGAATTGTGAATAAGGTTTATCAGGTTCTAATTGATAGACCCATCGGGTTTATTGACAAATTTGGCAACCAGTACCCCATCAATTACGGCTATGTTCCAAATCTATTGGCTGGAGATGATGAAGAACAGGATGTCTACATCATTTCCAAAGATGTTCAGGAGCCCTTGACATCTTTCAAGGGAAAATTGGTCGCGATTATCCATCGAAGAGACGATGTCGAGGATAAATGGGTACTGACAGGTCTTGATGAAAGCCTTACCGTGACAGAAATAAAAGAGAAAACCAATTTCATTGAACAGTATTTTGATTCATGGATTGAACTGGTGGACTCGGGAGTTTGAACATTAAAACAACACTTTAGGAATAGCATAGCTATCCGGCGGGATGGTCTTGCTCATCGGTACGCCTTTAAACATATTAGGAGGTCTATTATGACATTAGCAACAGAAATCGCATCACACTTGTTGGATATTAAGGCAGTTCATCTGCGTCCAGAAAAGCCATTTACATGGGCATCAGGTATCAAATCACCTATTTATACGGATAACAGAATTACCTTGTCATATCCAGAAACTAGGAACCTGATTGAAGACGGCTTTGTTCAGCGTATCGAAGAAGAGTTTCCAGAAGTCGAAGTGATTGCAGGTACTGCGACAGCAGGTATTCCGCACGGGGCTATTATTGCTGACCGTATGAATCTTCCCTTTGCCTATATTCGTAGCAAACCCAAAGAACATGGTGTTGGCAATCAGTTGGAAGGGCGCATTGTCAAGGGACAAAAGATGGTGATCATTGAGGACTTGATTTCTACAGGTGGCTCAGTCCTGGATGCCGTTGCAGCTGCTGAGCGTGAAGGCGCAGATGTGATCGGTGTGGTGGCCATTTTCACCTATGAATTACCAAAAGCAGAGCGTAATTTTGATAATTCTGGCGTGAAATTGGTAACCCTCAGTAATTATTCAGAACTCATCAAGGTGGCAAAAGTTCAGGGTTATATCAATGCTGACGGCTTGACTTTGCTGAAAAAATTCCGTCAAAACCAAGAAACCTGGCAGGAAGATTAGTATTCGAAATAGGCTTGCGCACGATTTCTGGGAACTTGTCCTGCAAAATGGTATAATGTACACTAAGTATGTTTTGCATACAAAAATTGACCGTATGAGGAGAAATAGATGATTTCAGTTATCGTGCCTTGTTATAATGAAGAAGAGGCGATTCCCTATTTTTACGAGGCGATGGAAAAGGTCCGTAAAGAAATGGGAGACCGTTTTGAGTATATTTTTGTCAATGATGGATCCAAGGATGGAACCTTAAAAGTCCTGCGTCAGTTGGCTGGTCAAGACCAAGCTGTTCGCTATCTGTCATTTTCAAGAAATTTTGGCAAAGAAGCAGCCCTTTATGCTGGCTTGCAGGCCGCTACAGGCGACTTAGTGACCGTCATGGATGTCGACTTACAGGACCCACCTGAAATGCTGATAGAAATGAAGGCAATGCTGGATGCCAATGCAGATTTAGACTGTGTTGGAACCCGTCGTGTCAGCCGTGATGGTGAGCCACCAATCCGAAGTTTTTTTGCAAAATTATTCTACAAATTGATGAATAAAATCAGTCAAGTCGAGGTGGTAGACGGTGCCCGAGATTTCCGTCTCATGCGTCGTCACATGGTGGATGCTATTTTGTCTGTTTCTGAGTACAATCGCTTTTCAAAGGGGATTTTTGCCTGGGTAGGTTTTGAAACGGAATACCTGCCTTACAAAAATGTGGAGCGAGTGGCTGGTGAAACCAGTTGGTCATTCTGGAAGTTGCTTTCTTATTCTATTGAAGGGATTATCAATTTTTCAGATACACCACTCAATATTGCCTCTTATACAGGATTTTTCACCTTCTTACTTTCTTTAGTACTAATGGTGTTCGTTGTATTTAAAACCTTGGTATTTGGCGATCCGACAATTGGCTGGCCATCAACTATCTGTATCATCCTGTTTTTGGGTGGTTTGCAATTGATGACCATTGGTATTCTTGGTAAATATTTGGCAAAAGTCTTCTTGGAAACCAAGAAACGCCCTGTTTATATTGTCAAAGAAAAAAGTTCAAACTAGGAGTTGTGTATGGAACATTCAGCCTGGCATGAATTGATTAAGGCTCAGTTGCCAGAACATTATTTTGGTAAGATCAATCAATTTTTGGACCATGTTTATGCAAGTGGACCAGTTTATCCGCCTCGGGAGAAGGTATTTGCTGCCATACAGACAACGGCATTAGAAAATGTCAAGGTGGTTATTTTAGGGCAGGATCCCTATCACGGACCTGGTCAGGCACAGGGCTTGTCCTTCTCTGTACCCAATTCGGTGCCAGCTCCGCCATCGCTTCAGAATATTCTAAAGGAATTATCGGATGATATTGGGACCAAACAGGACCACGATTTGACATCCTGGGCAGAGCAAGGAGTTCTCCTGCTCAACGCTTGCTTGACGGTACCAGCCGGACAGGCCAATGGTCATGCGGGGCAAATCTGGGAGCCGTTTACGGATGCTATCATCAAGGTGGTCAATGACTTGGGGCAGCCTGTGGTCTTTATTCTTTGGGGTGCTTACGCTCGGAAGAAAAAAGCCTTGATTTCCAATACAAACCACCTGGTTATCGAATCTGCTCACCCAAGCCCGCTTTCAGCCTACCGAGGATTTTTCGGTAGTAAACCTTTCTCACAAGCAAATGCTTATTTGACTTCAAAAGGTAGCACGGAAATTGATTGGCTCTGTTAGCTGAAGTGTCTGATAAAGGAGAATATGAATGTTATTAGTAAAAAATGGTCGTGTTCTTGATCCGCAATCTGGACTAGATAGTTTCTGCGATGTCTTGATTGAGGGGAAAAAAATCGTCAAGATTGCTGACTCTATTACGGAAGATGTGGAGCAGGTCATTGATGCGACTGGCTTGGTGGTTGCCCCAGGCTTGGTCGATGTTCATGTGCATTTCCGTGAACCCGGTCAGACTCACAAGGAAGATATTCATACTGGAGCTCTTGCCGCAGCAGCTGGTGGTTTTACTTCTGTGGTTATGATGGCCAATACCAATCCGACCATTTCTACTGTCGAAACTCTGAATGAAGTCTTGGAATCTGCCAAAAAAGAAGCCATTCACATTTACAGTGTGGCAACTATTACCAATCAATTCGATGGGCAAAACCTGACCGATTTCCCAGCCTTGCAAGCAGCTGGAGCAGTCGCCTTTTCAGACGACGGTATCCCTTTGACAAATGCTGGCGTGGTTAGAAAGGCCATGAAATTGGCCAAGGAGCACGACTGTCTCATCAGTCTGCATGAAGAAGACCCTGATTTGAATGGTATTTTGGGTCTCAACGAGCAGGTGGCTGAAAAACATTTTCATGTCTGTGGTGCGACTGGCGTGGCAGAATACAGCATGGTGGCTCGTGATGTCATGATTGCCTATGAAACGGGTGCGCGTGTTCATATTCAGCATTTATCCAAAGCTGAATCTGTAAAGGTCGTTGAATTTGCTCAAAGTCTGGGAGCAAATGTCTCAGCAGAAGTAGCACCTCAACATTTTTCAAGGACAGAGGACTTACTGCTAACAAAAGGTGCCAATGCCAAGATGAATCCGCCGTTACGCTTGGAACGTGATCGCTTGGCTGTGATTGACGGATTAAAATCAGGCGTAATCTCCGTCATTGCAACAGACCATGCCCCTCACCATGCCGATGAGAAAAACGTTGAGGATGTAACTCAAGCACCGTCAGGAATGACAGGTCTTGAGACCTCACTTTCACTCGGTCTGACTCACTTGGTAGAAGAGGGGCATCTGACACTCGTTCAATTATTGGAGAAAATGACGATTAATCCAGCCAAGCTCTATGGTCTTGATGCAGGCTATCTTACTGAAAATGGCCCAGCTGATCTTGTTATTTTTGATCCAAATGCAGATCGATTGATTACAGCCGATTTTGCATCAAAATCCGCAAATTCTCCATTTATCGGTGATAGCTTGAAAGGCAAGGTTTGTTATACCATTTCTGATGGACAGGTTATTTTTAAGGCTCTTTGTCAACTGTAGTGGGTAGACGAAAAGCTAACATCTAGAGAGGACGAAATTCGTTCTCTCATTTTTGATGTTTAAAGCAATATATATCTTGGTTTTAAAGTTCGTA
>NZ_POPB01000336.1 GCF_002964045.1 Streptococcus suis
ATCAAAGCAATGGTTGAAGCGATTCATAGGATTGGGCTTCCAGCTTCTGTTTCTAATACTGCTGGGACCTTTGTCTGCAACCATCTCATGTATCAAGCTCTTTACTTGGCGGAGAAACAATTTCCAAAGACTAAGGCAGGCTTTCTCCATATTCCCTTCTTGCCAGAGCAGGTTGTAGACAAGCCAGGACTAGCTTCCATGTCTTTGAACGATATTGTAAGAGGAGTTGAAGTAGCTATAGGAGCGATTGTTGAATATAGGGATAAAGAGGATATTAAAAAGGGT
>NZ_POPB01000337.1 GCF_002964045.1 Streptococcus suis
CTAGTTGTTTTGTGGTTATTATAATTATAAAGCATGAAATGGAAAACGAGCAACTCCTAATTGGAATTGCTCGTTTTTTTTATGTATGAGCAGCTAGTTTTTGCCCAGCCTCCTGACTATTGGGGCATTTTACAAGAGAGCTAAAATGATGAAATTCAGAATAAATAGTGCTGTAGCTCCCCAAAGGATTGGGTGAATTTCTTTAGCCTTACCAGTTGAAACTTTTACCAAGCAATAGAAGATAAATGCTGCTGCAATACCGTATGAGATTGAGAAGCAAAGCGCCATGAAGAAGGCTGCAAAGAAGGCTGGAAGAGCGTCTTCAAATTGGCTCCAATCCACATCTAGGAATGATGAAACCATCATAACACCAACAATAATCAAAGCTGGAGCTGTTGCCGCTGCTGGAACAATACCGATAAATGGCAAGATAAGGATTGAAAGAAGGAAGAGAACCGCTGTTGTAACAGCTGTCAAACCAGTACGACCACCTGCTGAGATACCTGCTGCAGATTCAACGTAAGTTGTCGTATTCGATGTTCCAAAGAGGGCACCGATTGATGTACCAATCGCATCTGCAAAGAGTGCCTTGTCCATCTTAGAGTTAAAGCCTGTACCATTTTCGAGAGCTTTCTCATCTTCCTCAGAGAAGATACCTGTCTTACGACCTGTACCGATAAAGGTACCAAGTGTGTCAAAGGTATCTGACAAGCTGAAGGCAAAGATAGTCATCAAGACAAGAGGCAGACGACTTGAATCAGCAAAGAGTGAAGAAAGACCACCAAAAGCTGCTAAAAAAGTCGTACCAAGCTCCGCAAAGGCTGTACCGATATTGTTGTTTGCAAAGTCAATAGTTGAAAGGTCTACGACACCTGCTGGAATACCAGCTAAAGTTGTTGCGACGATTCCAATCAAAATCGCACCACGAACATTTTTAATAACCAGTACAGCTGTCAAAAGAAGACCGAACACTGTCAAGAGAACACTTGGATCAGTAAAGGTTGAAATACCAGGTACGACACCACCACCAGCAAAAACTGAGAAGACACCATTTGCGAAAGTATCTGCGGTAGCATCCGCAGGAGCAACTCCGTTAACAGTAATAATATCTGAACCAGAAGTCAAGAAAGTAATCAAGTTAGAGTTCTTGAAACCAAGGTAGGCAACGAATACACCGATACCACCACCGATTGCATGTTGTAAACTAACTGGAATTGCCTTGATAATACTCTTACGAACCTTTGTAACTGTGATAAAAACATTAAACAAACCACAAAGGAAAACCATTGCCAAGGCTTCCTGCCAAGTAAAACCAAGACCAATAACCACTGTATAGGTAAAGAAGGCGTTTAGTCCCATCCCTGGTGCCAAGGCGTAAGGTACGTTAGCAAATAATCCCATAACAAGCGTCGAAACCGCACTGGCAATAATTGTCGCCAAGAAAACAGCTTGAGATGGCATCCCTGCAACACTTAAGATGCTTGGGTTGACAAATAAAATATATGACATAGCGAAGAAAGTCGTAAGACCCGCCATAATTTCAGTCGAAACGGTCGTACCGTGTTCTTTTAACTTAAAAAATGAATCCATTTTCAATTTTTCTCCTTTAATTTACGAACGATATTTGTATTATAAACAAAAAACGATAGTTTTTCAAGCATTTTTAAAAAGAAAGCGTTTTTTTATTCGATTTTTGAACTTTATATTCGTAAATAACGAACATTTCTCTGATTTTAACGAATATTCCCTGATATATTATGTTTTTTGCTTTTCCTTTAACATTTTGCTATACTGGAAATTATTATTTTAGAGAGGTAAAGTGAATAGAATATGAAGAAAATAATAGCCCTTGACCTAGACGGAACACTGTTAAACGCAAAAAGCCAACTATCTGATTACACTATTTCTACTATAAAAAAGGTTAGTCAGGCAGGGCATATCGTTCTCATCGCAACTGGTCGTCCTTATAGAATGGCTGAAAAATTTTACCATCAATTAGAATTAGATACTCCCATGATCAATTTTAATGGATCCTTGATTCATCTCCCAGGAAAAAAGTGGCAATGGGAAAAAAATTTTCTTATTGATAAGAAATATTTGCTTGAATTTCTCAAGGAAGAAGAACAATTCGAGGCCGATTTTATTGCAGGCGAGTACAAAAATAAATTTTTTATCACGCAAAATAATCTTGATAAAATTGATCCTTCTTTAATGGGAGTTGAGCAGATCACACCTGAGACACTTATAAAACCAGAATTGATTACTAGCGATCCACACTCTATCCTTATGCAAACGCATGCTGCTGATAAGTATGAACTTGCCAAAGAAATGAAAGCCTACTTTAATGATGAATTAGAAATCAATACTTGGGGTGGGCCACTTAATATTCTAGAAACCTGTGCAAAGGGAGTGAATAAGGCAACTGCACTAACCTATGTACTAGACCTGTATCAAGCAAGTCCCAAAGACTTAATTGCCTTTGGTGACGAGCACAATGATGTTGAGATGTTACAACTTGCTGGCACTGCCTATGCTATGAAAAATTGTAGCGAAACCCTACGTCCACACGCAAATCGTTTAACAGAATTTGCAAATTTTGAAGATGGGGTTGCAAAGGAATTGGAGAAACTCTTCCTATAAACTAAGGCACCTTTCCTGTCATTTTTCATATGTTTTACATATTATTTATCATATTTCCGAAATTTATACATGAAAATTTCGGAAATTTTTGTTTTTTATATACAAATTTGCTTGACAAAATCATTGAAAACGTTTTATAATAGACAAGTTCAAAAAATGTAAGCCCATTCATTGCTTTGCATTTCAAAGAACTAGAAAAAATTTAGGGGGAACAATAATGAGTATTGGAATCATTATTGCAAGTCATGGCGAATTTGCTGCTGGTATTCATCAGTCAGGTTCAATGATCTTTGGCGAACAGGATAAAGTACAGGTTGTTACTTTCATGCCAAGTGAAGGACCAGATGATTTATATGCTAAGCTCAATGCTGCCGTGGACGCATTCGATGCCGATGATGAAGTTTTGGTATTGGCTGATCTTTGGAGTGGGTCACCATTTAACCAAGCAAGCCGCGTAGCTGGTGAAAATCCAGATCGTAAGTTTGCCATCATCACAGGCCTTAACTTGCCAATGTTGATCCAAGCCTATACAGAGCGTATGATTAACGCTGACGCAGGCGTGGAAGAAGTTGCGGCAAACATTATTAAAGAAGCCAAGGATGGTGTGAAGGTTCTTCCAGAAGAACTTCAACCCGCAGAAGCTGCTCCAGTAACTGAAGCAGCACCAACTGCTCCACAAGGTGCAATCCCTCCAGGGACTGTTATCGGAGATGGCAAGCTGAAAATCAACTTGGCTCGTATCGACACTCGTCTCTTGCATGGTCAAGTTGCGACTGGTTGGACTCCTGCTTCTAAGGCAGATCGTATCATCGTTGCTTCAGATACAGTTGCTAAAGATGAATTGCGCAAACAACTTATCAAACAAGCTGCACCTGGTAACGTGAAAGCGAACGTTGTCCCAATCAAGAAATTGATTGAGGTTTCTAAAGACCCTCGCTTTGGTAACACACATGCCTTAATTCTCTTCGAAACGCCTCAAGAAGCGCTCGAAGCGATCGAAGGTGGCGTAGAAATCAAAGAATTGAACGTCGGTTCTATGGCTCACTCAACTGGTAAAACAATGGTTAACAACGTATTATCAATGGACAAAGATGATGTTGCAACCTTTGAAAAATTGCGTGACTTGGGCGTGGAATTTGATGTGCGTAAAGTACCAAACGATTCAAAGAAAGACTTGTTTGAGTTAATCAACAAGGCAAACGTTCAATAATACAATCTGATTTAAGAAAGGATTTCAACATGGATATTACACTTATTTCCGCAATTCTTGTTGTCATCGTTGCCTTCTTCGCAGGTCTTGAAGGTATCCTTGACGAATTTCAATTCCATCAACCATTGGTAGCTTGTACCCTTATCGGTCTTGTAACTGGTAACTTGGCTGCAGGCGTTATGCTCGGTGGTTCTCTACAAATGATCGCTCTTGGTTGGGCGAACATCGGTGCAGCCGTTGCACCAGACGCAGCACTTGCTTCTGTAGCTGCTGCTATCATCATGATCAAAGGTGGCGACTTCTCAGCAGAAGGTATTGCCGTTGCAACAACAACTGCTATCCCTCTTGCCGTTGCTGGTCTTTTCCTTACAATGATCGTTCGTACTATCTCAGTTGGTTTGGTTCACGGTGCAGACAATGCTGCTAAAGATGCAAACTTTGCTGCGGTAGAACGTTATCACTTGTTCGCTCTTCTTCTTCAAGGATTGCGTATCGCAATCCCTGCAGCACTTCTACTTGCAATGCCAGCTGAAGCTGTTCAATCTGTTCTTGAAGCAATGCCAGAATGGCTCAAAGGCGGTATGGCTGTCGGCGGTGGTATGGTTGTTGCCGTAGGTTATGCTATGGTTATCAACATGATGGCAACTCGTGAAGTATGGCCATTCTTCGCCCTCGGTTTCGCATTTGCAGCCCTCAGCGAATTAACACTTATCGCACTTGGTGTTATCGGTGTAGCGATCGCTCTTATCTACCTCAACTTGTCTAAACAAGGTGGTTCAGGAAACAGCAGCGCTTCTTCAAATGACCCAATCGGCGATATCCTTGAAGACTACTAAGAGAAGGGAGATTTAACCATGTCAGAAAAAATTCAACTTTCCGTAAGCGATCGTAAAAAAGTTTGGTGGCGTTCAACCTTCCTTCAAGGTTCTTGGAACTACGAGCGTATGCAAAACTTGGGTTGGGCATATGCAATGATTCCTGCTATCAAAAAACTCTACACGAAAAAAGAAGACCAAGCAGCTGCTCTTGAGCGTCACTTGGAATTCTTCAACACTCACCCATACGTTGCTTCACCAATCCTTGGTGTAACACTTGCTCTTGAAGAAGAGCGCGCAAACGGTGCTGCTATCGATGACACAGCTATCCAAGGGGTGAAAATCGGTATGATGGGACCTCTTGCTGGTATCGGTGACCCAGTCTTCTGGTTTACTGTTCGCCCAATCCTCGGCGCCCTCGGTGCATCACTTGCACTTACTGGTAACATCATGGGTCCAATCATCTTCTTCTTTGGTTGGAATGCAATCCGTATGGCTTTCCTATGGTATACACAAGAATTTGGTTACAAAGCTGGTAGTGAAATTACCAAAGACATGTCAGGTGGTATCCTTCAAGACATTACTAAAGGTGCATCTATCCTTGGTATGTTCATCCTTGCCGTTCTTGTTCAACGTTGGGTATCTATCAACTTTACCGTTGACCTTCCTGCAAAACAATTGTCAGAAGGTGCTTACATCGTCTTCCCAGAAGGCACTGTAACAGGTACTGAGCTTCAAGGTATCTTAGGTGACGCCCTTAGCGGACTTAGCCTTTATCCAACTCAAGCACAAAACTTGCAAGGCCAGTTGAACAGCTTGATTCCTGGTTTGATGGGACTTCTCCTTACTTTCCTCTGCATGCACTTGCTTAAGAAGAAAGTAACACCAATCACAATGATTATCGGTCTCTTCATCGTAGGTATCATCGCTCGTTTCTTCGGAATTATGTAATCAATAACCCCGCTCTTGCGGGGTTTTATGATATAATGAATATCTAGGAAGGGAGCACTATGGCACAATCACAAAATACAAGCGTTGAACTACAAACCACAGGGGTTTCCTACACGGGCTTTGGTGGCAAGGTTGGTAAATTTCTAATTGGTGACAAGGCACTTGAGTTCTACCCAGATAGCAACGTTGAACGCTATATCCAGATTCCTTGGTCAGAAATGACTAGCATTGGCGCAAACGTTTCTGGAAAAACAATCAGCCGTCATTTTGAAATTTATACAGAAAAAAGTCGATTCTTGTTTGCTTCTAAAGACTCTGGTAAGATTCTTAAAATTGCCCGTGAGCATATCGGAAATGAAAAAGTTGTGAAATTACCGACTCTTCTGCAAACAATCGGCAGAAAAATTTCGAATCTATTTGCCAAAAAATAAAAAATCAAGTATAATAGTAGAAACGGATAAGTAGCTTCTAGCTCCTTTCAGAAAGTCTGCGGTCGCTGTGAGCAGATAGGAAAAAGTTGTGAAATTCTACCGTTGCTATAAAAATGATATACTTAAAGTGCACAGAATGTGAAGCTGGATGGAACCGCGGTAAATATCGCTCCAGCATCTCTCATTCTGTGTTTTTTTATTCTAAAGGAGACATCTATGCTAGATATCAAACGTATTCGTACAGATTTTGACGGAGTAGCTGCCAAATTAGCTACTCGTGGTGTGGCTGCCGAAACATTGGCAGACATCAAGGACTTGGATGCAAAGCGCCGTGAAATCTTGGTTACTGTAGAAGAATTAAAAGCAGAGCGCAACACCGTTTCTGCGGAGATTGCCCAAGCAAAACGCAACAAGGAAAATGCGGACGACAAGATTGCTGCCATGCAAAAATTATCTGCCGATGTGAAAAACTTGGATGCTGAACTCTTGGAAATCGATGAAAAACTAAATGCCATCCTTGCAGTTCTACCAAATACGCCGCACGATTCTGTCCCTATTGGTGCAGACGAAGAAGAGAACGTGGAGGTTCGTCGTTGGGGAACACCTCGTGAATTCACTTTCGAGCCAAAAGCTCACTGGGATTTGGGTGAGGACCTCGATATTCTGGACTGGGAACGTGGGGCAAAAGTCACTGGTGCCCGCTTCCTCTTCTACAAGAACTTAGGTGCTCGTTTGGAGCGTGCCCTCTACAACTTCATGTTGGACGAGCATATCGCAGAAGGCTACCAAGAAATCATCACACCTTACATGGTCAACCATGACTCTATGTTCGGTACTGGTCAATATCCTAAGTTCAAGGAAGATACTTTTGAGTTGGCAGACACTAACTTCGTCCTCATCCCAACTGCGGAAGTTCCACTGACCAACTACTACCGCAACGAGATTTTGGAAGAAAAAGACCTGCCAATCTACTTCACAGCCATGAGCCCATCTTTCCGTTCTGAAGCTGGTTCTGCTGGTCGTGACACCCGTGGTCTGATCCGCCTTCACCAATTCCACAAGGTTGAAATGGTCAAATTTGCCACACCAGAGCAATCTTATGATGAATTGGAAAAAATGACGACAAACGCAGAAAATATCCTTCAAAAATTAGGCTTGCCTTACCGCGTTTTGGCCCTCTGTACAGGAGATATGGGCTTCTCAGCTGCTAAGACCTATGACTTGGAAGTCTGGATTCCTGCCCAAAATGCCTACCGTGAAATCTCCAGCTGTTCAAATACCGAGGATTTCCAAGCCCGCCGTGCCCAAATCCGCTACCGCGATGCTGCTGACGGCAAGGTTAAATTGCTCCACACCCTTAACGGTTCAGGTCTAGCTGTTGGTCGTACAGTGGCTGCCATCCTTGAAAACTACCAAAATGAAGACGGATCTGTCACCATTCCAGAAGTGCTCCGTCCATACATGGGTGGGGTTGATGTGATTAAGCCTTAGAGGTAAGGAATATGAAAAAGAAATGGTATAAGGACAAAAGTCGTGGTGAACTTGCTGGCGTTATCGCAGGTCTTTATGACTACTTTAACCTATATGAAAACTACGGTTGGAAATTAGAGAATGTTCGTTTGGTGGTCATTATATTAGCTATTGTAACCAACCTACCCTTTCTAACTGCCTACATCATTCTGGCTATACTTTTACCAGACAAGTCTGAACTCAACTAAAGCATAGCAAAAGACGACTCCTTCTAGGAGTCGCTTCAGATTGCAGACAAACATCGTTTTGGTGTTTGTCTTTTTTACTGTTTTTAGGGAAAAATAGCTGTTTTGGTGCTTAAACCACCTCATCTGGACAAAATAAAAAGGCCTTC
>NZ_POPB01000338.1 GCF_002964045.1 Streptococcus suis
AAGAAGGCCTTTTTATTTTGTCCAGATGAGGTGGTTTAAGCACCAAAACAGCTATTTTTCCCTAAAAACAGTAAAAAAGACAAACACCAAAACGATGTTTGTCTGCAATCTGACACTCCTGCATCTAGTGCAAGAGTGTTTTCTCTTATTTGCGTTTCATTTCGCCTTGTGGATAGTATGTTCCTTCAGGCATGTCGTTGATAAAGACATGAATCGCTTCTTTTGGCGCGTTGGTATTACGAGATACAACCTCTGTTACTTCACGCGCAAGGGAAATTTTTTGTTCCTCTGTGCGTCCTTCAAACAAATCAATACGTACAAATGGCATAGCTAACCTCCGAATAATTTTTGTATATTTTACCATAGTTTTTTACAATATCCAAGAATTTTTCTAGAAAAAATTGTATGACGATTTTTAACATGTTATAATAATCATATAAAAATAGTTGAGGTTAGAGAATATGTTTAATAGATGGTCAACTCACTCAAATCATTTGGAATCTATTCCGAGAATTAAAAAAATTTTGAATCGCAAAACTGCAATGGCCATTGGAGGTTTAGGAATTACAACAGTTGTTAGCGGTCAGTTAATGACAGCTGAGTTACCTATGAAAGATCAGATTTATGATAAATCTATTGAGGTAGTCCTTAAACAGTTTGAGGAAGCTGGGTTTGAAAAAGTTGAAACCATTAAAATAAGCAATATTGAATATGGCGAGAATATTGATGATACTTTTGTGAAGATTGTATCTGTTGATGGGGAGGATTGGAAAGAAGGAAGAGTTTTGAAATCGACTCCCGTTACAATCACCTATCATGCTGCTACTGATGATGCAGTAGAATTAGCATTTTCTTCAAAGAAACTTTCGGAAATTGAGGAGAAATTGGATGATGCAGGATTCGAGAATGTGAGTAAGAGTCCAATACTTTTAGTAGAGAAAGGCAATATTGATAAAAAAGACACAGTAGATAAGATTGAGATTGGTTCATCGACCTACACAAGTGGATACTTTTACTCTAAAAAACTTCCAATTACAATTACTTATTTTGATGTCAGTCCAGATAATATTGAATTTCCAACAACTCTTGATACAACTGGAAATTGGAAGGAGTTGGAAAAACAACTAACCACTGCAGGTTTTTCAAATGTAAAATGGACTGCAATAGCTGATAAGGATAAAACCAAGCATGAGAAAATAAGTAAAATTACAATAAATGGTAAGAGTATAGAAAATCTTTCAAATATTGAAACTGTCGTTAAGAAACAAATCCCTATTGAGGTTACTTACTCAGATTTTTCTAGCTTTGCAGAATTACCAGTCTCACTAACAACAACCACTGTGGCAGATACCAAGCAACTATTTACAAACAATGGCTTTGATCAGGTATCTGAGACCTCAATTGAAACCAATGAAATAGGTAAGAATGGCCAAATTCAGAGTGTGGAAATTGACGGTAAGAACTTTAACGAAATAAATGATAAAGTTATCAGAAAAGATAGTAAGATAGTCATTAAGTATTGGAATGCTGAAATGGCAATCGCTGAGAAAGCTCGTAAAGAAGAAGAGGCTAGACTTGCTGCTGAAGCACAAAAAGTAGCTCAGGCTCAGTCCCAAGCACAAAATCAAGCTCAAATTCAACAATTCGCAGGAACATCGGCTGGAACTGTGTATTACAAAAATTGTACAGCTGCTCGAAATGCAGGAGCAGCGCCTGTACGGATTGGAGATCCAGGATACGCACCACACTTAGATCGTGATGGAGATGGGATTGGTTGCGAATAGGAAAAAATGTCGATAACGCTTACATCGTTTGCTATACTATCCTTATAAGGAGGGATTACTCATGGCCTATAAATACCGTATGATTTTATCGTTCCTACTCGCTGGATTATTTTTGTATCTTGTAGCAACTGTTTTTGACAAGAGTATATGGGAAGGACCTTTATTGATTACCTTTTCCTTCTTCAGCTTAATCTATGGATGTGTCATGCTCTACAAGTGGAAACCAAAGGTAGCTAAAATCATTTTTGAGTGTGTCGGAAATTTCTTATCTTTCCCCTGGTCTTAATATCAAACAAGCTCAAAACGGGCTTGTTTTTCTATTTCCTAAATGGTCAAATTATGATAAAATGGAAGGAGTGAAATTTTAAGATTGGAAAGTGAAAAGTGGCTCAATTATACTATAAATATGGGACGATGAATTCTGGTAAAACCATTGAAATTCTTAAAGTAGCCCATAACTACGAAGAGCAAGGCAAGCCCGTTGTCATCATGACCTCTGCCTTGGACACTCGTGATGCCTTTGGCGTTGTTTCCAGCCGTATCGGTATGAGAAGAGAGGCTGTGGCCATTGACGATGAGATGGATATTTTTGGCTATATCGATAAGATGGAGCCGCGTCCCTATTGTGTCTTGATTGATGAGGCGCAATTTCTCCGCCGTCATCATGTCTATGACTTGGCACGAGTGGTGGATGAGCTAGGTGTACCAGTCATGGCGTTTGGCTTGAAAAATGATTTCCGCAATGAGCTCTTTGAAGGCTCTAAACATTTGTTGCTTTTGGCTGACAAATTGGATGAGATTAAAACAATCTGCCAGTATTGTTCCAAAAAGGCGACTATGGTGTTGCGAACACAAGACGGCAAGCCAACCTATGAAGGTGCCCAGATTCAAATCGGTGGAAACGAAACCTACATTCCAGTTTGCCGCAAACATTACTTTTCACCGGAGATTGAATTGTAACCCAAGGTTATAATTCAAAGGCTGAAGGCACGATTTTTGAAAAACTGAAAACAGGGTGGGAACTGTGCCTGTTCCATGACCTACATATTACAGAAAGGAAATGAACACGCCCTACAAGCTAACTGGAAGTGTTCGGTCAAATATTTAGAAAGGAATTGAATACGGGCTACGAACTGTGCAAAAAAGATAGTTTTTCCTAGGACACTTTCGTCCTTCGTCAAAACTCCTATTTTTGCTTTGTTCGTTTAACGCCCTTAATATCTTATAATTATGAACATCTATGATCAATTACAGGCGGTGGAGGACCGCTATGAGGAACTTGGCGAATTGTTGTCTGACCCAGATGTAGTCAGCGATACCAAGCGTTTTATGGAGTTGTCTAAGGAAGAAGCTGCAACTCGTGATACTGTAACAGCCTACCGCGAATACAAGGTTGTTCTTCAAAACATTGTCGATGCAGAAGAGATGATTAAAGAATCTTCTGGTGATGCTGACTTGGAGGAAATGGCTAAGGAAGAACTCAAACAAGCTAAAGCTGACAAAGAGGCTTACGAAGAAAAGCTGAAAATCCTTCTTTTACCAAAAGACCCTAACGATGACAAAAACATCATCTTGGAAATCCGTGGTGCCGCAGGTGGTGATGAAGCCGCCCTCTTTGCTGGAGACCTTTTGACCATGTATCAAAAGTATGCAGAAGGTCAAGGCTGGCGATTTGAAGTCATGGAGGCTTCTTATAATGGTGTCGGTGGTATCAAGGAAGTGGTTGCCATGGTATCTGGTCAATCTGTATATTCAAAACTCAAGTATGAATCAGGAGCTCACCGTGTCCAACGTGTCCCTGTGACAGAAAGCCAAGGTCGTGTCCACACCTCAACAGCAACCGTTCTCATCATGCCAGAAGTGGAAGAAGTAGAATACGACATCGATCCAAAAGATCTTCGTGTCGATATTTACCACGCATCTGGTGCTGGTGGACAGAACGTCAACAAGGTTGCAACTGCCGTGCGTATCGTTCACTTGCCAACAAACATCAAGGTAGAAATGCAGGAAGAACGGACCCAGCAGAAAAACCGTGAAAAAGCTATGAAGATTATCCGTGCCCGTGTTGCGGATCACTTTGCACAGATTGCCCAAGATGAGCAGGATGCAGAGCGTAAATCAACCATTGGTACTGGTGACCGTTCAGAGCGTATCCGTACTTACAACTTCCCACAAAACCGTGTGACAGACCACCGTATCGGCTTGACCTTGCAAAAGCTGGATACTATCTTGTCAGGTAAGATGGACGAAGTCGTAGATGCTCTTGTACTTTACGATCAGACGCAAAAACTAGAAGATCTTAACAAATAATGAATTACGCTCAATTATTTGCAGCATACGAAGAACAATTAGTCGCAATCGGTGAAGAGGCAGAATCCCTGTCCTTCACCTTTCGTGGCTTAAAGGGATTGAACTTTACGGAATTTCTCCTCCTGCTCCGTCAGGAGGTCACACCGACTGACAAAGAAGAGATTGAGGCGATTTTTCAGCAACTTTCCCAGCACCGACCTGCCCAGTACATTATCGGCAAGGCTGATTTTCATGGCTTGGAGTTCATGGTGGACAATCGGGTTTTAATTCCAAGACCTGAAACGGAAGAATTAGTCGATTTGATTTTGCAGGAAAATAGCAGAGCAGGTTTACGTATCTTAGACATCGGTACAGGAAGCGGTGCCATAGCTATTTCCCTTGCAAAAGCTAGACCTGATTGGGAAGTAGTAGCGGTTGACATTTCAAAGGATGCCTTAGCAGTGGCTATGGAAAATGCAAAAACCAATCAAGTCTCTGTCCACTTTCTAGAATCGGATGTCTTGCAAGCAGTGACAGGGCATTTTGACATCATCGTTTCCAATCCGCCCTACATCTCACCAGATGACACAGATGAAGTTGGACTCAATGTATTGACTTCTGAGCCACATCTGGCCTTATTTGCGGAAGAAGATGGTCTGGCTATTTATAGACAAATTGCGGAGCAAGCAGGGGAATTTTTGAAGGAAAATGGAAAACTCTACTTTGAAATTGGCTACAAGCAAGGGCAAGACCTAACTAACTTACTCGCTCTGCATTTCCCCCAAAAACGAATCCGAGTCCTCAAAGACCAATTTGGTCAGGATAGAAAGGTTGTCGCGGATGACAATGGATAAACTCCGAACAATCCTCGAAAATGGTGGAGCCGTGGTTTTGCCGACTGAGACAGTCTACGGACTTTTTGCTCAAGCCTTAAATGAAGAAGCGGTCAATCATGTCTATCAGTTGAAACAACGCCCTAGGGACAAAGCAATGAACTTAAATGTCTCAAATCTGAACGATATTTATTTTTTCAGTCAAAATCCCCCCCATTATCTGGAAAAACTGTATAATAGGTTTATGCCAGGCCCCCTAACAATTATCCTAAAAGCGAACAAAAAAGTTCCTTTTTGGGTTAATTCAGGTCTGGATACCGTTGGATTTCGTCTTCCAAAGCACGAAAAAACCTTACGTTTGATTACGGAAACAGGTCCCTTAATCGGACCTTCAGCTAACGTTTCAGGCCAAGAAAGCGGTAAAGAGTTTACCAAACTTCTATCACAATTCTCCGAAAAACTGGAAGGAATTGCAGATGACGAGGCCTTAACTGGAATTGATTCAACCATTTTGGACCTCTCTGAAGACAAGGCGAAAATTCTCCGTCAAGGCAGTATCAGCCGAGAAGAAATCCAAGCTGCTGTCCCTGAAATAGAATTTGAGGATTAAGACATGATTCGAAGTATTGAGTATGCAGATTTGTCAGCAATTAGAGAAATAAATGCACAAGTCTTGGGCTACGATGTGCCTCTTGAGCAAACAGAAATACAATTTGAACGTTGTTCAGAGACTAATGGACATACTATATTGGTTTTTGAGGACGATGAAACTGGTCAAGTATCAGGCTACATTCATGCCCAAATCTATGAAAGTCTGTATTCAAATCGTGGTCTTAATATTCTAGGATTGGCTGTTCTTTCAGAATACCAAGGCAAGGGAATTGGTTCAAAGTTGTTGCAAGCAGTTGAAAAACTAGCTATAGACAAAGGATTATCTTTCATTCGCCTCAATTCAGCTGAACACCGTAAACAAGCCCATCGTTTTTACGAGCATTTGGGATATGAATCTGACAAATTACAATATCGCTTTATCAAGCACTTACAAAGGAGTACCGCACATGATTTTTGACAAAGTTGACTACAAAGATTTCGACAAAGAGGTTTGGGAAGCTATTCAAGCTGAAGAAAAACGCCAACAAAATAATATCGAGTTGATCGCGTCTGAAAACGTTGTTTCTAAAGCAGTTATGGCTGCTCAAGGTTCTATTTTGACCAACAAATACGCTGAAGGATATCCAGGCCGTCGTTACTATGGTGGTACAGAATGCGTCGACGTCATCGAAAGTCTTGCCATTGAACGTGCAAAAGAAATCTTTGGTGCTCAGTATGCCAACGTTCAGCCACACTCAGGTAGCCAAGCCAACTGTGCCGCTTACATGGCCTTGATTGAACCAGGCGACACAGTGATGGGGATGGACCTGTCAGCTGGTGGTCACTTGACTCATGGTGCTGCGGTTAGTTTCTCTGGCCAAACCTACAACTTCGTTGCTTACAACGTTGACGAAGAAACTGGTTTGCTTGACTATGATGCTATTTTGGCACAAGCTAAAGAAGTACAGCCAAAGTTGATTGTAGCAGGCGCTTCAGCCTATGCACGTACCATTGATTTTGCAAAATTCCGTGAAATCGCAGATGCTGTCGGTGCTAAATTGATGGTTGATATGGCTCATATCGCTGGTCTTGTAGCAGCAGGTCTTCATCCGAACCCAGTTCCTCACGCTCATATCACAACAACAACAACCCACAAAACTCTTCGTGGACCTCGTGGTGGTTTGATTTTGACCAATGATGAAGCCCTCATCAAGAAAATCAATTCAGCTATCTTCCCTGGAATTCAAGGTGGTCCACTTGAGCATGTCATTGCTGCAAAAGCTGTGTCTTTCAAAGAAGTCTTAAATCCAGCCTTTAAAGATTATGCTCAAAAAATTATTGACAACAGCAAGGCCATGGCAGAAGTCTTCCTTGCCAACCCTAATTTCAAGGTCATCACAGGCGGCACAGACAACCATCTCTTTTTGGTAGATGTGACAAAAGTTGTTGAGAACGGTAAAGTTGCCCAACATCTCTTGGATGAAGTGAACATCACCCTCAACAAAAACTCAATTCCTTACGAAAAACTCTCACCATTCAAAACAAGCGGTATCCGTGTTGGCTCTGCAGCCATTACAGCTCGCGGTTTTGGAGTCGAAGAAGCTCGCAAGGTTGCTGAGTTGACAATCAAAGCCCTTGAAAATGCAGAAAATGAAGCCGTTCTAGAAGAAGTTCGTCAAGAAGTACGTGCTTTGACAGACCGCTTCCCACTTTACGAAGGTTTATAATGGATATATTTGTAAAAAAAGCTATTATACATCAATTTAGTCCTGACGACACTGAGCTGGTCCTTGCTGACCAGCTTTTGACTGTCAGTCCGAAAATAGAAGAATATTTGCGCAAAAAAATTGAGCGAGTTTTTTCTGATGAAGCAAAAACTGGACAATTTGAAGCAGACAATCCTTTTCTTGATTTCTTAAATGAAGATTTATTGACTAGCTCTGTCAAAATTGCTGGTCTCTGGAAAGAGGAGTTTTCCATTTCTGAAAATCTCAAGACCAATGATTTAATCTTTATCGAGTTTGAACGAAATGGTGTAGAGCATTTTGCCTTTCTAAGAATTGCCTTACGTGAAAATCTGGCCCATGTTGGTTCAGAAAGTGATAGTCCGCTAAAAATCACTCAAAATAATTTACCAGGGGCAGGATCGGCTCCAGATGAGGCCTTGATTGTCAATCTTCAAACGCGTAAGTATCATTTGATTGAGAAAAGAATTAAACACAATGGAGCCTTTCTCCATTACTTTTCTGACAACCTCTTGCAAGTTACGCCAGCCATTTCTGCAAAGAAATCGATCAAGGCAGTAGAACAGACAGCTCAAAAAATTGCTGATAATTTCCATCAAGGTGATTTCCAATTTCAATCAAAGGTCAAATCAGCCATTTTCAACCATCTTGAAGAAGACAATGAACTTTCTCCTGAAAAATTGGCCGATCAGCTCTTTGATAACAATCTAACTGCCCGTTTGAACTTTGTTGACCAGATCAAAGAAGTTATTCCAGACAAAATCACTTTTGATGAAATTGATAGCAGTCGTCAGTTGAAGAAGTTTGAAAATCAAAAACTCTCTCTATCCAATGGTATCGAACTGATTGTCCCGAATTCTGTCTATGAAGATGCGGAATCTGTAGAATTTATTCAGAACGATAATGGAACTTATTCTATTCTCATCAAAAATATTGAAGATATAAAGAGTAAATAAATGAAAAAAATAGTTAGATTGCTCCTATTGATTGTATTGATTTTTATAGGCATTAGGATTTTTCAAGGTTATCGCGCTGTTAAACAAGTGATGACTTATCAATCAATGGTTCAAGAAGTATTAGCAGAGCACGATACTAAGGCTAATGAGGAATTGGTATTGGCAATGATATATACCGAAACAAAAGGTGAAAGCGCAGATGTCATGCAGTCCAGTGAGTCAGCCACAGGTTATACCAATACGATTACAGATAGCAAAGAAAGCATCCGCCAAGGGGTCATCTATCTAACCGAAAATCTTCAATTAGCTGAAGAAAAAGGAGTAGAAGTTTGGACAGCTGTTCAGGCTTATAATTTTGGACCAGCCTACATTGATTATATCGCCCAAAATGGTGGAGAACACACCCTTGCTTTAGCCGAAGAATATTCTAGAACTGTTGTGGCACCAAGTCTTGGAAATTCAACAGAGGAAACCTATACCTATTTTCACCCACTAGCCTTATTAAACGGTGGAAAGCTCTATGTAAATGGCGGAAACATATATTACGCGCGTGAAGTTCAGCTAAATATGTATTTCATGAGGCTTATGAATTTAATTTAATATGATTTTTTAAAATGAAATATAAATTTCACCTAGTAAATTTGGGAAGAATTTTGGAATTTTAAGTTCTTAACAAAAATGATACAAAACACTTGCATTTGCAGGTGTTTTTGTTATAATAGGACTGTTGACTATGCACATTTCCTGTGCAACCGCACGAATGCCGTTCTTTCATTGAGAGTAGAGTAAGTGGTTCGTCCCACGGTACTAGGCGAGTCTTCACATTAAATTCGGGCAAGGCCCAAAAATCATAGGAGGTGCATAATGAGCACATATGCAATCATTAAAACTGGCGGCAAACAAGTTAAAGTTGAAGTCGGTCAAGCTATCTACGTTGAAAAATTGAACGTTGAAGCAGGTCAAGAAGTTACTTTCGAAGAAGTAGTTCTTGTTGGTGGTGAGAAAACTGTTGTGGGTACTCCACTTGTAGCAGGCGCTACTGTTGTTGGTACTGTTGAAAAACAAGGTAAACAGAAAAAAGTTGTTACCTTCAAGTACAAACCTAAAAAAGGTAGCCACCGCAAACAAGGTCACCGTCAACCTTACACAAAAGTTGTTATCAACGCTATCAACGCTTAATCGCGTAGCTTGAAGCAATCATTACAGAAATTCGGAGGAATAACATATGTTAAACTTGAATCTTGCTAACTTGCAATTTATGGCCCACAAAAAAGGTGGAGGTTCAACGTCAAACGGTCGTGACTCACAAGCGAAACGCCTTGGTGCGAAAGCTGCTGACGGCCAAACTGTATCAGGTGGTTCAATCCTTTACCGCCAACGTGGTACAAAAATCTACCCAGGAGCTAACGTAGGTCGTGGTGGAGATGACACTCTTTACGCTAAAGTAGAAGGCGTTGTACGCTTCGAACGTAAAGGTCGCGATAAGAAACAAGTATCTGTTTACCCAATCGCTAAATAATCATATAAAAAGGTCCATCGGGCCTTTTTATTTTTTGAATAGTATAAAAACAAGGGAGATTTCTGAAATGAAAAATCTTAAAATTGTTAGTAGAAATCTATTGTCTGAAAGTGAGTTGGTAGCTTGTCAACAGTTAAATAGAGAATGTCAAATTGCAGATGGTAGTCATCGGCAGCCTTACTTATCAAATATGCTTAATTTCGATAAAAGTATGCCAGCTTTTTTGCTTGCCTATAAGGAAGATACCTTACTTGGTTTGTTAGCGGTTTATGCAGATGATAAGGAAGATTTTGCTGAGGTGAGCCTACTTGTCAGACCAGATGTCCGAAGAAGAGGAATTGGTAGCCAACTGTTAGCATGCTTTGAAAGGATTCAGAAAGAGCATCAACTTCTCGGTCCGCTTTTTGTGACAGAGCAAGTCTTCTTAGAGCATCATCCTAATTTATTAGAAAATATGAATCTAGTAGCAGAAGAAGAGAGGGAAACCTGGTTATGCAGAAATCGTCAACCATTCGAGGATGTAAACCTGAGTGACTTAACCTTTGCATTGGCTGTAGAAAGTGATATCCCTGCTATTGCTAACTTTCAGTCTAGGGCCTTTGACACCACTTTGGAAGTTAGTGAGCAATATGCTAAAGAAGCGATTCAAGATGAGAACAGTATCTTATATATTATCAAAAATAATGAGAAGGTCCTTGGCTCCTGCACTGTAGACCTTTCTACAAGCTACAACTACCTATATGGTTTAGCAGTGGACGAAGATGCCAGAGGAAGAGGTACTGGTACAAACTTGGTCAAATTGGTCATCAATGATCTGATTGAAAGAAATTCTAAAGATTTTCAAATAGCCGTTGAAGAGGAAAATGAGGGTGCTTGGATGTTGTATAGGAAATTAGGATTTGAGGAACAGACTCAAATTGTCTATTTAAAGGGGAAAAATTAGTCCATAAGTTTAAATCGAGAATTCAAAAAAACTGTGATATGACTGACTTTTTCAGCAATTTCCTTCTTTTTTTGATATAATGGAAAAAGCAGTTTTAAGAGGTTTCAAGTATGAACATTCAACAATTACGCTACGTTGTTGCCATTGCCAACAGTGGTACCTTTCGTGAGGCAGCGGAAAAAATGTATGTTTCACAGCCCAGTTTGTCCATTTCCATTCGGGATTTGGAAAAAGAGATTGGTTTTCAGATTTTTAATCGGACGAGTTCAGGAACTTTCTTAACCAAAGAAGGTATGGAGTTTTATGAGAAGGCACAGGCCTTGGTAAAGGGCTTTGACCATTTTGAAAATCGTTATTTACAACCAGAAGAGGGAGAGAAGATTTTTTCCATTTCCAGTCAACATTATGACTTTTTGCCGCCCCTTATTACAGAATTTTCAAAAGAACATCCACAATATCATAATCTTCGTATTTTTGAATCCACGACGGTACAGATTCTAGATGAAGTGGCACAGGGCTACAGTGAGCTTGGTATCATTTATTTAAACGGTCGCAATACCAAGGGAATTATGCAAAAATTAGAGAAATTGAATCTGGAAGTGGAGCATTTAATTGATTTTCAGACTCACATCTATATTCGCAAAGATCATCCTTTGACCAGTAAAGATGAGGTTGACTTGAGTGATTTGGTTGGTCTTCCGACCGTTCGATTCACTCAGGAAAAAGAAGCTTATCTCTATTATTCTGAAAATTTGATTGATACGTCGGATTCTTCGGTTACCTTTGATGTGACGGATCGTGCAACTTTGAATGGAATTTTGGAAAGAACGGATGCCTACGCGACTGGTTCTGGATTTTTGGACAGCGAGAGTGTTAATGGAATTACAGTCATTCCAATAAAAAATCAAATGGATAATCGCATGGTCTATGTTAAGCGAGTAGACGGTGAATTAAGTCAATGCGCCTTAGATTTTATTGAAATGATGCATCGTTATTTTGACGCGAAGAAAGGATAGTATGAGAAAGTTTGGATTTCCAATAGTAGCTGCAGTCTTGATTGTGTTGGACCAGCTAGTGAAAACTTGGACAGTTGCCAATATTGCATTAGACACAGTTGAGCCATTTCTTCCAGGTTTCATGAGTCTGGCTTATTTAAGAAATTATGGGGCAGCCTGGTCTATTTTACAAAATCAACAATGGTTTTTCACGATTGTGACTCTTGTTGTTGTAACAGCTTTGATTTGGTATTATATCAAACAAATTCAGGGCAATATCTGGACCTTGTTTAGTCTGTCCTTGATGATTGCAGGTGCTCTGGGTAATTTTATTGACCGCATTAGACTAGGTTATGTAGTGGATATGTTCCACCTTGATTTTATCAATTTCCCAGTTTTTAATGTGGCAGACATCTGCCTTTCGGTTGGTGTAGGAATTTTATTTATTTGTATCATGAAAGAAGAGAGTAATGGAAGTAAGAGTTGAGATTGGTGGCGTTCGGTTAGACAAGGCCTTGGCGGATTTGACAGATTTGTCCCGTTCAGTTGCCAATGAACAGATTAAGAATGGTCAGGTGCTGGTCAATGGCCAAGCCAAAAAAGCAAAATACAGTGTGCAGGTTGGGGATGTGATTTCCTATCAGGTTCCTGAAGTGGAAGAAATCGACTATGTAGCCGAGGATATTCCTTTAGAAATTGTCTATCAGGATGAGGATGTTGCGGTAGTCAACAAGCCACAGGGAATGGTTGTTCATCCGTCAGCTGGTCACACATCGGGAACGCTGGTCAATGCCCTTTTGTATCATGTGAAGGATTTGTCAGGTATCAATGGTGTTTTGCGACCGGGCATTGTCCACCGGATTGACAAGGACACATCTGGCTTGCTCATGATTGCTAAGAACGATGAAGCGCATACTAAGTTGGCTGCCGAGTTGAAAGATAAGAAGTCCCTACGTAAGTATTGGGCCATTGTCCATGGCAACCTGCCAAATGACCGTGGCATGATTGAGGCACCGATTGGTCGTTCTGAAAAAGATCGCAAGAAACAAGCGGTGACTGCCAAAGGGAAAGAAGCTGTTACTCGTTTTCAAGTCTTGGAGCGATTTGGAGACTATACTTTGGTGGAATTGACCTTGGAAACTGGTCGAACTCACCAGATTCGTGTCCACATGGCCTATATTGGTCATCCGGTCGCGGGAGATGAGGCTTATGGTCCTAAAAAGACACTCAAAGGGCATGGTCAGTTTCTTCATGCCAGAACGCTTGGATTTACCCATCCGAGAACTGGAGAAGTTGTCGAATTTACGGCAGAAGCGCCAGCTATTTTCCAAGAAACGCTTGAAAAACTACGTCGTTCAAATGGCTAATGAAAACCTGTTCATCTTGCCCATTTCCCCAACAAATGCTATACTAGAAGACGAAAAAATGTAAGGAGTTTGAAAAAACATGGAAACATTACCAAATTGTCCAAAATGTAATTCTGAATATGTCTACGAAGATGGTGCTCTCTTGGTCTGCCCTGAGTGTGCTTACGAGTGGAATCCAGCTGATGTGGCTGAGGAAGAAAGTGGTCCTGTTGCTATCGATGCTAACGGTAACCGTTTGGCGGATGGCGATACGGTAACTCTAATCAAAGACTTGAAAGTTAAGGGTGCGCCTAAAGATCTGAAGCAAGGTACGTGTGTTAAAGGTATCCGTATCGTTGAAGGTGACCACAATATCGACTGTAAAATCGATGGTTTTGGTGCCATGAAGTTGAAGTCAGAATTCGTTAAGAAAATTTAGGCTCTTTGTCAACTGTAGTGGGTAGATGAAAAGCTAACACCTAGAGAGGACGAAATTGGTTCTCTCTTTCTTTATGTTCAAGGCAATCAAAATCCGTTTTCTAAAGTTTTCAAAGTTCCTAAAACCAAAGGCATTTCTTTTAATGACTTTGATGAGATTATTGGTAGCTTCCAGTTTGGCGTTGGAATAAGGCAATTCCATAGCGTTTAAAACCTTGTCTTTATCCTTTAGAAT